>CADCQZ010000457.1 GCA_902803675.1 uncultured Eubacteriales bacterium | reverse complement strand
GTGCTCCGCTACAGCAAGAGCCAGCGGATGCAGATCAACAACCTGAGCATCCACACCCTGGACAAGGGCGACCAGAGCCGGTATTCCGCCATCGTGCACCTGCACGGCCCCGTGGCGCCCGAGGTGCTGGAGGAGCACATCCGCGGCATGGCGGGCATCAAGTCCGTGAGCGAGGTGGGCTGATCCGTGCGCACCCGTCAGGAGATCGTGAGCTCCTTCTACAGCCGCGCCGATGAGGATCAGCGGCTCATCCGTTCCCGGCACGGCCGGCTGGAATACGTGACCACCATGGCCTATATCCACCGTTATGTATCCGACCGGTCCAAAGTGCTGGAAGTGGGCGCCGGGACCGGCCGGTATTCCGTTGCCCTGGCGAAGGAGGGCATGGACGTGACCGCCGTGGAGCTGCTGGAGAGCAACCTTCAAAAGCTCCGACACAACGCGGAAGGCGTCGGCGGCCTGCGGGCTTTAAAGGGCGACGCCACGGATCTTTCGGCCTTCGCGGACGATACCTTCGACGCCGTCCTCTCCCTGGGGCCCATGTATCACCTGTATGAGAGGGACGAGGTGCACCGGGCCATCGATGAAGCCGTCCGGGTGACGAAGCCCGGCGGCACGCTCCTGTTCGCGTTCATCTCCGTGTTCGGCATCATGTACGCCAATTACCTTCAGGGCAGCTGGGCCGCCGGGCAGGAGGAGAACTTCACTTTAGACTACCGGGTGCGCCACTTCAAGGAACAGCTGTTCACCGGCTACGACGTGACGGAATTCGAGAGCCTGTTTGAGGGCAAGCCCGTCACATGGATCACCACCGCCGGGACGGACGGCATGCTGGAGCCCATCGAGGAGCGGGCGGACTTTTGCATCAGGGACGAGGACTTCGACGCCTTCGCCGCCTGGTATCTCCATTTCGCCGAAAAGCGCGAGCTGCTCGGGGGCACCAATCATCTTTTGTATATCTGCCGGAAGAACACCTGAATGCCGCGTCATAAAACACGGGACGGCCCGTTTTGAGCCGTCCCGGATTTTTATGTTGTGATACCGTCAGTCTCGTTTGAACAGCCGGGCGTTCTCCTCCTCGGAAAAGCTGCCGTCCCGGCGCATGGAGAACTTGTCCATGGGATAGTTCTTCAGATTGTCCAGGATCTTCCGGTCGTCCGCTTTGGCCAGCAGATCCGTGCGGGCCTTAAGCACCAGCGCCTCCGCCTGGTGCTTGGAGGGGCCGCCCACGCAGCCGCCGGGGCAGATCATGCCCTCCACGAAGTCCGCCGGCAGCTTCCCGCTCTTCAAAAGCAGCATCGCCTTTTTGCAGTCCTCGCCGCCGGCGCAGGTCATCAGGCGGATGCCCTCGGTGTCCTCGCCCAGCTCCTTCATCACCTCCAGCACCGCGGCCGCCACGCCGCCGCTGCCGGCGAACTTCTTCCCGAACAGGGACGACTCCTGGTAGTCCTCCTCCACGGGCTCGAAAGCGATGTCCCGGGCAGCCAGCATGGCCACGATCTCGCCGTAGGTCATGGCGTAATCCGCCCGGTCCACGATGGTCTCGTTGAGGGTCTCCCCCTTCTTGGCGATGCAGGGGCCGATAAACACGGTGACGCAGTCCGGATCAAGGGACTTCAGGTACCTGGACACCGCCACCATGGGCGACACGGTGGTGGACTTGTTGTTCTCATACAGCGAGGGATAGTGGTGGCGCAGCATGGAGATGAAGGCGGGGCAGCAGGAGGTGGTCATGATCCGGCCTTCCTTCCGGGCCTCGATCCACTCCAGGGCCTCGTAGGCCGCGGTCATGTCGCCGCCCAGGCCCACCTCCACCATGTCATAGAAGCCGGCCTTTTTCAGCGCGGCCCGGACGGAGGCCATCCCCACGTCCTTGCCGAACTGGCCCTCGGTGGCCGGGGCGCACATGGCGATGACCTTTTTGCCCGCCTTGATCGCTTTGATCACGTCCACCGCGTAGATCTTGGACCCGATAGCGCCGAAGGGGCAGTTGTGGATGCAGTGCCCGCAGTGGATGCACTTGCTCTCGTCGATCTGGCAGACACCCGCCTCATCATAGAAGATCGCGCCCACCGGGCAGGCCTTTTTGCAGGGGCGCTCCTGATGGATGATCGCGCCGAAGGGGCAGGCCTTGGCGCACAGGCCGCAGCTCTTGCATTTCTGGGGATCGATCCTCATCTTGGAGTCGCCGGGGGTAATGGCGCCGAACC
>CADCQZ010000456.1 GCA_902803675.1 uncultured Eubacteriales bacterium | reverse complement strand
CAGCCGCCCCGGATGCTTCACGGTATATGTCACGCGCTTCTCCTGCTCCATGGACCCTCCCCTGCTGATAAGATGCTTTGGCAGTATTATACGCGAACATCCGGACAAATTCAAGGAAGCTCCTTCCTCCCCGCCCCGATTCCGACAAAGTTTAAAGGTTCGTTTACAAATGCGGGGGCCTGCGGACCGTTCGTGAACGGCCCCTACAGCTCGTCGTCCAGCGTCAGCTCAATGTCCTTGAGATCGACAACGGCTGTATGAGAGTCGTGGTAGTTGTCGAAGGTTTGACTTTTCGGCCTGCCGAACTTTGTGGGCACGCCCGGCCCCGGGCCGCTGGATCGCTGCTCGTCCCGCTTCTCCCAGGCTTGGATAAGGGCCTTCCAGTCCCGGATGGGGTTCTGGCCTACCTGCCAGCCGGTGGCCTTGTAGTAGTTATAGAAGTAGTCCGGATCGATGCCGTTCTTCCGTTCCCGACAGTAGGCCTCTATCTCCTCCCGCTCCGGTATGTGTGTGTCCGCTCCAGCAGGCTGTTCATACACATACTCCTGATCATGCTCCTGATATTGATCTTCTTTTTGTTCCTGATCCTGTTCTTGTTCTTGGGCATTTTTGCTATCCTTGGACATGCCCGCGGCATTCTTGGGCATGCTTGCGCTATCCGTTCCCTTGCCCCAACGTGCTTCAGCACCTTTACGCGCTCTCTCGCGGTTGGCCTCCACCTTGCTCTCGTAGGCCGCGGCCTCCTGGTCGATGGTCCGTCGGGCCACGGGCCAGATGAACCGTTCGTTCCCCTCCAGCACCGCCTCGGCCCCATCCATGGCGTAAGAGAGCATGGCCTCGAACAGCCGCCCCTTCTCCTCCGCACTCAGGGGCTCCATAAGCTCCCGAAAATCCGTAAACACCTTTAAATATGTCATAGCTCCCTCCTGTGCCTTCATTGTACCCCAGGGAGGGGGCCTGTGCCTCCTATAATTCGTTCACAGCTGCGATCTCTGCTCCGTTCGCCGCCCAGAGAGCCTTGCAGCAGATCTCCATGAAAAAAAGCCCGACCTATCGGGCTTTTTGTCTCATTCTCCTGTAGAAAAGCGCACCGCGGAAGACGGGGTCAGATCAGCACCTCCCGGCAGGCGGGCCGGGTGCGTGCGATGGCGTTGCCCCTGCGGACGGAGAGGGTCACGGGCGCGTTGTTGCTGAGGGCCTCATACCAGTCCCGGGCGTCCAGGACCACGAAGCTAGCGGGACGGCCCACTGCGAAGCCGTAGTCGTCGCCGAGATGCAGCACCTTCGCCCCGTTGACGGTGACGAAGCGGTAGCTGTTCAATATGTCCTCCCGGCCCATCATCTGGGTCACGTGGAGGCCCAGATACACCGTGTCCCGCATGGCGCCGCAGCCCATGGGATACCAGGGGTCGAAGAGATCGTCGTTGCCGAAGGCCACGTTGATGCCGGCGGCGGTCAGCTCCTTCACCCGGGTAACGCCCCGGCGCTTGGGATAGGCGTCCGCCCGACCCTCCAGGTGGGTGTTCACCAGGGGGTTGGAGACGAAGTTGATCCCGCTCATCCTGAGGAGCCGCATGAGCTTCAGCACATAGGCGTTGCTGTAAGAATGCATGGCGCAGGTGTGTGAGGCGGTGACCTTGTCCCTGAGGCCCAGCTCCAGCGCCCGGGCGGCCAATGTCTCAAGGCCTCTGGACTGATCGTCGTCGGTCTCATCGCAGTGCACGTCCATGAGCAGATCGTTCTTCGCCGCCAGCTCACAGGCGTAGTTCAACGACTCCACGGCGTATTCTCGGGTAAATTCGAAGTGAGGGATGGCGCCTATGGCGTCTACGCCCAGCTTCACGGCCTCCTCCATGAGGCCCTTGCCGTTGGGGTAGCTTAATATGCCCTCCTGGGGGAAAGCCACCACCTGGATGTCGGCGAGAGGCCGCAGCTCCTCCCGAACTTCCAGAATAGCTTTCAATGCCACCAGACTGGGGTCGGTCACGTCCACATGGGTACGGATGAACTGGACGCCGTTGGAGGCGTAAAGCCGCACGGCCCGGCGGACCCTGTCCTTCACGTCCGCCGCGTTCAGCTTGTCCTTCCGTTTGGCCCAGCACTCGATGCCCTCAAACAGGGTGCCGGACATGTTCCACACCGGGTCCCCCGCCGTCAGCGTGGCGTCCAGGTGCACGTGGGATTCCACGAAGGGAGGCAGCACCAGCTTGCCGCCCAGGTCCGTGACTTCCTCCCCGGGCAGGGGCGCTAACTTCGCCTCGATGGCGGCAAAGCGGCCGTCCTCCACCCGGATGTCCTTCGTTTCGGCGGCGTTTTCGATGAGCGCATTGACGTACAGCATGGAGCCCCTCCTTACTTGTTCCTGTTGAAGAGCCCGTTGAAAACGAGATAGCAGACGCAGGCCACGGCCATGGCGTTCACGGAGGCGATGCCCCACTTGACGAAGTTGCCCACCAGGGCGCCGGCCACCACGCCCAGCACTGCGCCCCAGTTGACGGACAGCTTTCCCTCATCCTCGGTGCGGTACTTGGCACGGTTCAGGAAGTAGTCCAGGATGATGATGGCGCCGATGGGCGGCAGCGTAGCATTCAGGAAGCTGAGCCAGCCGATGAAATTGTTGTAGAGCCAGATGGCGGCGGCGGTGCCGATGATGCCGCTGACGATGACCATGGGCCGCTTGCGGACGCCGGTGATGTTGGAGAGGCCCAGGCCGCCGGTGTAGAGCGCATTGTCGTTGGTGGTCCAGATGTTGGCGCCCAAGACTACGAGGGCGGGGACGGTGAGGCCCTGGGCGATCATGACGTAGAAGATGTCGTCCATCTCGGTGAAGGCGCCGCCCACCGCGCCGAAGGCGAACATGAGGGTGTTG
>CADCQZ010000455.1 GCA_902803675.1 uncultured Eubacteriales bacterium | reverse complement strand
TCCTCGTCCGTATGGTTGGCTTCCTCATCGCCGGCGGCGGCCAGCGCGTCCTGAGCGGCGAAGCGCTCCCGCTGATCGATGGGATCGTTCAATTCGCTGTAGGCGTTGCACATCTCCCAGCCGTTGATGAACAGCTCGAAGCGTTCGACCTTCTGCGGATCATCCGGCTTTCTCTTGGTGAGGGGCGATATGCACAGGGGATGATCCATGATGAAGGTGGGCTGGATCAGGGCGCTTTCGCATTTCTCCTCGAAAAAGAGGTTGAGGATATCGCCCTTCGTGTGGCGGGCCTCGAACTCGATATGGTTCTCCCGGGCGAGAGCTTTGGCCGCTTCGTCATCGGCGACCCGGTCGAAATCGATGCCCGTCGCCTGACGCACCGCCTCGGTCATGGTCAGCCTGGCGAAGGGCTTCGAAAGATCGATCGTACGCCCCTGGTAGCTGATGACAAGGCTGCCGCATACCTTTTCGGCGACACGGCGGAACATGCTTTCCGTCAGTTCCATCATTCCCTGATAGTCCGTATACGCCTGATACAGTTCCATCAGCGTGAACTCGGGATTGTGACGCGTATCCACGCCTTCGTTGCGGAAGACGCGGCCGATCTCATAGACCCGCTCCAGGCCGCCGATGATCAGGCGCTTGAGGTACAGTTCCAGGGAAATGCGCAGCTTCACGTCTTCGTCCAGCGCGTTGTAATGGGTCTCGAAGGGACGGGCAGCGGCACCGCCGGCATTGCTGACCAGGATGGGCGTCTCGACCTCGAGAAAATCCCTTTCGGCGAGGAACTGGCGGATCTCCCGCAGGATCCCGGAGCGCTTCTTGAACGTGTCCCGGGTCTCGGTGTTCATGATGAGGTCCACATAGCGCTGGCGGTAACGCAGATCCGGATCCGTCAGGCCGTGGAACTTTTCGGGCAGGGGGGACAGGGACTTGCTCAGCAGGGTCAGTTCCTGACAATGGACGGTGATCTCGCCTGTTTTCGTCTTGAATACGAAGCCCTTGACACCGATGATATCTCCGATGTCAAGCTTTTTGAAATCGGCGTAAGCCTCATCGCCCAGATCGTCCCGGCAGACATATACCTGGATCCGGCCGAACTGATCCAGAAGATTGCAGAAAGAGGCCTTGCCCATGATCCTCTTGAACATCATGCGGCCGGCCAGGGAGACGGTCTGGCCTTCGAGGCTGTCGTATCCGTTCAGGATATCCGAGGAATGATGGGTCTGGGGATAGGAAACGATCCGGAACGGATCCCGGCCGGACGCCTGGAGCTGCGACAGCTTATCGCGCCGGATGGATTCCTGTTCGGAAAAAACTCTCTCTTCAGGCATTTGAGAACTCCTTATGATCACTCGTGGGTGACGGATACGATCCTGATCTGGAAATGATCGTCATCAGGCAGCATGACTGTCACCGTGTCTCCCGCCTCATGACCGGCGATGGCTTTGCCGACGGGGCTTTCGATGCTGATCTTCCCGGACATGGGATCGCTCTCCAGGGCGCTGGTGAGCGTGTAGGTCTCTTTTTCGCTGTCCTCGATGTATTCCACCTCCACGACAGAACCGATGCCGGCTGTGGTCGCGGAACCGGCGACGGATTCCACCACGACGAGATTGCGGATGATGTTCTCAAGATCGGCGATCTCGGCCGCCAGGGCGGCCTGCTCATTCTTGGCGGCATCCCATTCGGCGTTCTCGCTCAGGTCACCGTAGCTGCGGGCGATGTTGAGCTTTTCGGCCATCTCCGCCTGCCTGGGGCCCTTGAGATAGGCCAGTTTCTTTAAAAGTTTGTCTTTCCCTTCCTGGGTGACTTCTCTGCGTTCAAATTCGCTCATGGTCAAAGGATCTCCTATTCTATATATTGATGTTGCGGAAAACCGCTTGGTCGACAGATGTGAGGCTTAATGTCAGGCGCGGCCGGTCAGGGCGTCGGTGAGATCGTCCATCCCGTAAAGGCCGGGCGCCTGATCTTTCAGAAAGGCCGCGGCTTTCAGGGCGCCTGCGGCGAAGATCGCGCGGCTCTGGGCCCGGTGGGTGATGAGCACTGTCTCGTCGGGGCCGTAGAAGCCGATCTCGTGTTCGCCCGTCACCGTTCCGCCGCGGATGCTGGATATGCCGATCTCGTTTTCTTTCCTGGGACGGTTGAGGGCCGCGCGGTCCAAAATCAGTTCGCTGTCCGCCCTGCGGACGGATTCATAAAGAGCCAGAGCCGTGCCGCTGGGGGCGTCTTTCTTTTTGTTGTGATGCTTCTCGATGATCTCGATATCATACCCGGCCAGGATATCGGAGAGGACTCTCGCGGCGGCTCTCACGGCGCATACGCCCAGGCTCATGTTGCCGGAACGGAAAACGGGGATCTTCGCGGCTGTTTCGGAGATGAGACGCAGCTGTTCGTCATCATATCCCGTGGCGGCAAGCACGCAGGGCACCGAGAAGCGTTTCGCGTAATCGGTGAGCCCGCCGATGGCCGACGGCAGGGAAAAATCGATGATGACGGCGTTCTCCGGCGGGACCGGGCAGGCATCAAAAGAGGGATAGACTTTCAGGCCGTCCATATCGCCGCTGATTTTGTCCACGCCGAAGGCGATGGGGATGCCCGCTTCGCGGGAGGCCTCGCGCACCGCTTTGCCCATACGGCCGGAAGCTCCGGATAAGATCAGGTTCATCAGATCAATCCCACCCTTCTCATCTCCGCCTTCAGGATCTCGGCGTTCTCCCGGCTCATCGGTATCAGCGGCAGCCTGAGCACGTTCTCGCAGAGCCCCATAAAGTTCATGGCGGCCTTGATCGGGATCGGATTGACTTCTTTGAACAGGCAGCGGACGAATTTGATCAGTCTGGTCTGTTCGCGGGCGGCCGTCTTGAGATCCGCCTTGGCGATCGTCGCAGCGCTTTCAGGCACCGCGTTGCTCAGCACCGAGATACAGCCGACGCCGCCGATCACCCTGAGCTGGCAGGTCAGCTCATCGGCGCCGGAATACAGGGGCAGGTCACCGCCGCATTCGGCGATCAGGTCCAGCGCGAAAGCCGCGTCGCCCGTGGCTTCCTTGATGCCCACGATCCGGGGATTGAGGGAGAGCTTCTTCGCCGCGGCCAGGCTCATGCTAAGGCCGGTGCGCCCGGGCACGTTGTACATGATCACGGGCAGGCTGCCGTCGTCGGCGACAGTGTTGAAATGGGCGACGAGCCCGTTCTGGCTGGTCTTGTTGTAATAGGGCGTCACGCACAGCTGTCCGTCCGCGCCGAGCTCGAATGCCCTGCGGGCTTTCAGCAGGACGTCGGAGGTGTTGTTGCCGCCGGTGCCCGCGATCACGGGGACGCGTCTGCGGGTCTGCCTGACGGTGAAGGAAACGACGGCGGCCCACTCGTCGGCGCTCAGGGTGCTCGGCTCACCCGTGGTGCCGCAGGTGATCAGGGCGTCGGCGCCGCCGGCGATCTGCGCTTCGATCAGCGCGCCGAGTGCCTCGAAGTCGACCGACAGGTCCTTTTTGAACGGTGTGATGAGCGCGACGCCGCTGCCGGTGAATAGCCTGTTTTTCATTTACCGCTCCTTGGGCCCGATGAAGCCCATCGCTGTCAGGAGCTCCGCGGAAAGCACGCCGCCTCCGGCAGCGCCCCTTAAAGTGTTGTGGGATAGGCACACGAATTTATACTGGAAGATGCTGTCCTCGCGGAGCCTGCCGATGGTGACGCCCATGCCCTTCTGATAATCCCGGTCGAGCCTGGTCTGCGGGCGGTCCGGCTCATCGAAATAGCGCAGGAAGGGCCGGGGAGCGCTGGGCAGGTCATATTTGTCACAGGCGAAGGAAGCGCTGTTCCATTTTTCGAGGATCTGCTCACGGGTGGGCCGATGGGAAAAACTGACGCTGACCGCAGCCATGTGGCCGTCCGATACGGGGACCCGCAGGCACTGAGCGCTGATGACGGGCCGCGCGGCGGTATCGATCCTGCTCTGATCGGCGCTGAGACTGCCCCAGATCCTCAGGGGCTCTTTTTCGCTCTTCTCTTCCTCACCGCCGATATAGGGGATCACGTTGTCCAGGATCTCCGGCCAGCGGTCGAAGGTCTTGCCCGCGCCGCTGATGGCCTGGTAGGTGCACACACTGACTTTCTCGGGGCCGAACTCCATCAGGGGCGTGAGAGCCGGTACATAGCTCTGGATGGAGCAGTTCGGTTTGACGGCGATAAATCCCCTTTTCGTCCCCAGACGGCGGCGCTGATGATCGATCAGCGCGGTATGGCCGGGATTGATCTCGGGGATCAGCATGGGCACGTCGTCCACCCAGCGGCAGGCGGAGTTGTTGCTGATGACGGGCGTTTCGGCCTTGGCGTAAGCTTCTTCCAGTGCCCTGGTAAGGTCCTTCGGCATGTTGACGGCGCAGAAGACGAGGTCCACCCGGTCGGCGACGGAGTTTACGTTCGACGCGTTCTCGACGATCAGGCCGGACACGCATTCCGGTATGGGTTCCGACATGGCCCAGCGCCCGGCGACGGCTTCGCTGTAGGGCCTGCCGGCGCTTGCGCTGCTGGCCGCGAGCACCTTGATCTCAAACCAGGGATGATCTTTCAACAGAGTGATGAACCGCTGGCCTACCATGCCGGTAGCGCCTATGATGCCTGCGCGTAATTTGCTCATAAAGCTGCAGCTCCCTGAAAATAGTATTAAAAAGCGCGCCCCATTTCAGGCCGCAGGGGTATTATAGCATGATTGGATGCCCTGTTCAAGCATCTATTCCCTGAAAACGTATATTATTAAGGAAATATCGCATTTCTTTCGTGTTTTGAACGTGGAAAGATCTGCCAATCTACAGATCGGCAATGTGTCGACGCCGTATGATGCGGCGGAAAGCTTACGCCTCCCGGGCGTTCAGCCGGTCGATGAGGTACGGGAGAGCCGTCTCGAATTTGACCCCGTACCGGTGGCTGTCGTCACCGAGCGTGTTTTTGATGCACAGGACGGTGTAATCAGCCGCCGCTTTCGCGGCCTCAAGGGGGCTGAAGCCCCGCATGGAGCAGCCCACGTACGCGGACGCGAAAACATCGCCCGTGCCGTGACAGCCCTGAGAGATGAGCTCATGTTCGTAATGATCGATGGTATGTTCGTCGGCCACCACGACGCCTGTTTTTCCTTCTTCATATCCCACACCGGTCAGCACGATGGTGCCGGCGCAGAGGCATCGGAGCGCGCCGATCAGTTCAGATACCTTGTCCCGGGTCGGCCGGGCGAAATAGGGCAGGCCGGTGAGCAGGCAGGCCTCGGTGATATTGGGGAGCAGCACATCCGCGCTGCGGGCCAGCTTTCTCATGGCGTTGACGAAGTCCGCGTCGAAACCGGCGTATAATTTTCCGTTATCGGCCATGGCCGGGTCCACATAGCGGGTCGCTTTGCCCCGGGGCAGAGACGAGAAGATATCCAGCACCATGTCGATCTGCCTCTCGCTGCCAAGATAGCCGGTATAGAAGGCGTCGAAAAGGATGCCTTCCTTTTTCCAGTGTGCGGCGATGGCGGGGATATCGTCGGTCAGGTCGCGGAATGTATAGCCGGTAAAGCCGCCGGTGTGGGTGGAAAGGACCGCCGAAGGAAGGATGCAGGTCTCCATCCCGCAGGCGGACAGGATCGGGAGCGCCACGGTCAGGGAGCACTGTCCCACACATGAGATGTCCTGTATTGTCAGCAGGCGTTGATAGGCGTTCATAATCAAGGAATACCTCCTTCATCACGGATTAATAGCCGGTATTATAGCAGGATTGATACGGCGCGTAAACCGTCAGATTGCTTTTTTTGTGTTCAGGTATTGACAAATAATGTTACAGGATCACGATCCGATGAGCACGCCGTCCCTCAGGCAGAAGACCCGGTCGGAAACGGGATGCAGTTTTGACGCCAAAGTGGAAAAGAGCAGGATCCCGTTTCTGTGACTCCGGTCTTTTTTCAGGATATCACCGGCGACTAAGGTCTGTTCATCGCTCAGGCCCTCAAAAAGATCGAAAGCGATGAGCGCTTTGCCCTCACGATTCAGCTGGGCCGCGACGGACAGGGCCCTTATTTCGTTCTCACTGAACTCATCGAGCGGTGTCACGGGCGTATGGGGGATCCGAAACTGATCGAGCAGATAACCTGTCAGCTCCGCGGCCCGCTTCCGGTCGAGCATGCCCCCGGGCCACAGAAGGCTCGATCCGTATCGGATCAGGGCCGTATGCTCCAGCGCGTTCATTTCAGGGCGCGGAACGGGACCGTGAGCGAAGGGCGGGATATACTTCAGGCCCTGGAGATAAAGCGAGGACTCGTCGGGCCTCCGGCCGTGGAAAGCGCTGTATACCATCCTGCCGGCGTCCGGCCGTATCCGGGCGCAAAGGCAGTCGGCCAGCGCTGTCTCACCGCTGCCGGGATGATACAGGATCCCCGTGATCTCTCCTTCCCGGATCTCAAGGCGGATATCCTCGATCCGTGGCTTTTTATCCACCCAGATGCCTTTCGCGGCGAGAAGAACGCCGCCGGGCAGGGTCTCCTTCCGTATACGGGGATAGACTGCGTAACGGTTTGCGGCGTTCGTCAGCTTTTCGCTCGTGCTGTCGTCGACCGGCCCTAAATATGCGGCCGATCCGTGGAGCATCAGGGTGATTTCCTGGGCGCAGAGGGCATCCGATACGGTGTCGGCGGTATAAAGGATCTGCCGTCTGTTTTCCGCGCAGCGCGAAAGGAGCGGCTTTACGATCTTTTTTTCCTTGTCAGTCAGCCCGCTCAGCGGCCAGGAGAGCAGGATCAGGCGATCCTGCCTGATGAGTGACCGGAGCAGCCTGAATCGTATCATATCTGTTGGGGAGAGCGACCCGGCTCTCTTTCTCAGGTCCAGTCCGCTTGAAATAAAGGCGTATCTTTCGGCACGGTCACGGATATCCCTTACGCTCATGTTCGGCAGGAAGAGCCTCAGATTGTCCAGCAGGGTATATTCGCCGAACACGCTTTCCATCCCGCCGATCCCCGAAGAAACGCAGTCGGCGTAAGAGGCGGTGGGGACTTCGCGGCCGTCGAACTCAACAGTGCCCGTATGAGGGATATGCCCGGAAAGCGTCTCAAGCAGACGGAGAGCGTCACGCCCGGACGGGTCATAGACCGCGTGCAGCCGGCCGTCCGGCAGACGAAAGTCCGCTTTTATATCTTCTGATAAGGTTTTTATCGATCTGATGATGATCTCCTCAGCCATACCGTGTCCTTATGATCGTTTGGTTATATCGGCGATGCCCCAGGCGGGGCTGTAATAGACTTCGTTCAGTTCCAGGCCTTCCGGCGGTGCTGTCGGGCCCAGCAGGAGCCGGTCGCGATCCCGGATCGCTCTTTGGATACAGTCCTCATCCAGTTTTCCGATGCCCACGTAGGCGAGGGTACCGGCGATGATGCGCACCATATTATACAGGAATCCGGTACCGGTGACCGTCAGGACCACAAGCTGGTCCTCGCGGCCGACATCGGCACGGGTGATGGTTTTAACGGTGGTCTTGCTTTGAAAACCGGCGGCGGCGAACGCGATGAAATCATGCGTGCCGATCAGGTCCGCGGCCGCGGAAGCCATTTTCTTTACGTCCAGGGCGTAAGGAAAGTGCCAGGAGAAGGGGAGGGAGAGCGCGTTGGGATGGGGAGAGGGGTCGATCCGGTAGATGTAAGTTTTTCCTTCCGCCTTGAAGCGGGCGTGCAGATCATCCGGGACCTGTCTGGATACATTGACCCTGATATCCCCGGGAAGAAAGCGGTTGATGACAAAGGGCAGGCGGTCCGCGGGTACGGGCCCGTCATAGTCAAGGTGGACTCTCAGGCAGCGCGCGTGGACACCGGCGTCGGTCCGGCTCGCTCCCGTCATGCGGCAGAAGGTGCCTGTCGCTTCCAGGAAAGCTTTTTCAAGCACGTCCTGTACGGAAACGGCGTTTTCCTGGCTCTGCCAGCCTGAATAGCGGGTGCCTATAAAAGAAACGTCAAGGAGCACTCTCATCCTCAGGCCTCCAGGATGGCGGCAAAGGATGCCCAATCGCCCTTCGTTCTTTTCTCGATGATCCTGAAACGGTTCTCTGTCAAAGCTTTCTCCACGTCGTCGGCCTGTTCCAGGAGGATGCCGCTGCAGATGAACAGGCCGTTTTTCCTGACGGTCTGATGGAGGGACGGGCAGAGCTTGATGATGATCGGGGCCAGGATATTGGCGGCGACCGTGTCATACAGGCGGTCGATATCCTTGTTCAGGTCACCGGCGACGGCGGTGACCGTGCCTTCAAGACCGTTCTGACGGATATTGTCCCGGGCCGTCACCACGGCGTCCGGGTCGATATCGATGCAGAGCACCTGATCCGCTCCGAGCTTCGCCGCGCAGATGCCGAGGATGCCGCTGCCGCAGCCGATGTCCAGAAAGCTGCCGCCCTTCATGTATTCCTCGATCAGTTCCACACATAAAGCCGTGGTCTCATGCGTGCCCGTCCCGAAGGCCATGCCCGGATCGATCTCCAGGATGATGTCCCCGGGAGCGGGGGACCAGCTTTCCCAGGTGGGTTTCACCACGATCTTTCTGCCTGCCCGGAAGGCTTTGTAGTATTTTTTCCAGTTTTCGCTCCAGTCCTGACCGGGCGTGAAGCTCGTGTGGACCGCGAGGGTCCCGGGATCCTTCCAGCTGCGGCGGAGCTTCTCAAGGCTCCCGGGCAGCTTCTCAAGGACCCCGGGCGCGTTCTCGGAGCCGAACCAGGCCTTGACCTGGACATCCTCGGGCATATTGTCGATGACGCTCTGATCCATCAGCTCCCAGTCATGAAGAGGATGCTCCACGTCCGGCAGATCCGCCCTGTCCAGGATCTGGGTGCCCACGGCTCCCAGGCCGATCAGGATATCGCTCACCGCGTCGGACGCGGCGGAAGTGGTGCTGACAGTGATCTCGATGTAATCCATAATGACCTCCATTCACTCCCGGTCGACCGGCACCACTGCCTGCAGATAAAACGAGTAAAGGCAGCATTCTTTGACCGGAAGATCCGTGATCGTTTCCAGGGCTCTGCGGTAAAGATCCAGCTGATCCCGGTATCTTTCCCGCAGCTCATCCGCGTCGGCGCGGTCCGTCTTGTAATCGCACAGGACCCATTCGCCGTTCTCGATAAAGCACAGATCGATGACGCCCTGGATATATTCAGCGAGGCGGTCATCGATATGGTAGGTGAAGGCCCATTCCCGACGGACGCGGTCAGACAACAGCACCCGCTGACCGAAGGGGGAGAGGAAAAACTGCCCGATCGAACCGGGCGCTGTGGATGTGCTGAGGAAATTTTCTTCCACCGGGCTGAGCATCTTTAAGTCGACGAGCTTTTTCAGCGCCTGGTCCACACCGGCCCGC
>CADCQZ010000454.1 GCA_902803675.1 uncultured Eubacteriales bacterium | reverse complement strand
TACACCCCCAGGCCGTCCTCGATGATGCCGGTGTTCACGTTGTTCCAGTCGCAGAAGGAGGCCATTAACGCGTCCGGCCTCTGCTCCCGGATCACCCGGAACACCGAGGGATAGGGGGAGTCCTTTGGATAGGGCCTGCGGCCCGTCACCCAGTTGGTGAGGCCGTGCCAGCGGCACTCCACCCCGTGCAGGATGGATCCCCAGCACTCGGCGCTGATGGAGGGCAGCTCCGTCAGCGCCCGGGGGCACACCGCCCCGTTTTTAAAGATCCGGTCGATGTTCGGGGTGCGGGCCTGCTCAAAGAAAGTGCCCGCCCCGTCGATCCCGAAAAGGATCACCCGTTTGGCCCACTGCTTCATGACGCGCCTCCCATGAAAAAAAGAAGGCGGGCAGCTTCTTTTCGCCGCTCATGGGAGCCGAGGCTCCCGCCTTCTTTTATATTGACATTATTCTGTTCCCTCAGCGGTCATACTCGAAGTCCCCGGCGAACACCAGGGTGCCGTCGGCCCTGAGGCCCACGCAGTAGGTGTCCGCGCAGCTGACGGCAACGATATCCGTCCACTCGTGCACGTCGTCGATGATGTCCGGGTTCGTGCCGGCGCACAGGGCCGTGCCGTCCTTCTTCACCCCCACCACGTAGGAGCCGCCCAGGCTGATCTTGACGATGTCCGTCCAGTTCTCCGTGAGCATGTCGGCCCGGCGGGGGGACATGCTCACCGTGCCGTCGTTCCTGACCACGCAGAACACCTCGTAGTAGTAGGTATCCTTCGGATGCCAGAGCACCGTGTCGATGTCCCTGATATCCGTCCAGCTCTCAAAGTCCGGCCAGGGCTCGTCGCCCCAGATCATGAACCGGTCGTCGTCCCCGCAGGTGAGGCAGCCCACGGTGCCGTCCTTCATCAGCACGAAGAGGCTCTTCTGCTTCTGCACGATCTTCACCGCGTCATTCAGGTCCGCCCCCTCCTCGGGGTACACCCAGGTGAGCTCCCGGTCCGAGTCGAAGGTCCCGTCGGTATACAGGTTGGTGCGCCGCTCGCTCAGGGTGGACAGGCGCACTTTTTTGTTGCCCTGTTTGATCTCCGGCGCGTTCTCCCCGAAGGCCGCCGCGGCGCCGCCTGACTGCACGCAGCCGAAGGCGCCCTGCCCGGCGTGGATCTCGGATACCCCCTGCCAGTCGGCGATGCGGCTGTAAAAGTCCGGCATCTTCTTGGACAGCTTCGCGGCGCCGGTCACCGTGCCGTCGTTCTTCAGGGCCAGGAAGCCCGTCTCCCCGGCGCTCACCGCGGCGACATCGGTCCAGGCCGTGGTGCTCAGGTCGATCTTGTCGGCGGGGAGCCAGCCCCGGCGCACGGCCCAGGTGCCGTCCTGCCGCCGCTGGGTGATGAACCGCAGCCAGGGCACTTCCTGCTTGTCCACCCAGGAGGACAGCACGTACACGATGTGCCCCTTTTCCAGCTGGTAGATGGTGGGGCCTTCCATGCCCTCCCGCACGTTCGCCTTTTCCACGTTGATCCTGCCGAAGCCCTGCACGTCCGCCAGGGCGCTGCCGCACAGGAAAAGGACTGCCGCCAGGCACATCAGGGAGAGAAAGATCTTCGCCGCCTTGTTCACTTCAGATCACCTTCCGTATCGTTTAAGGATATTGGATCGCGCGTTTTTCTGATCAGTCCACCTGCTGCCCCGTCAGGGTCTGCCAGTAGGAGCGCAGGGTCTTCTGATTGGTGACGCCGTAGTCCGGGTCGTTCTGCTTGCATTCGCTCATGTCCCTGAGGAAATGCACGCACAGATGCCCGTCGAAGCCGTTGGCCGTGATGGTGCCGGTCAGGTGGGGCCGGTCGTGCATCGTGGCCAGGGTCCACCGCCCGTCGGGCAGCAGCACCATCACCGGGTGCACGTCCCAGCTGGGCCGGCCCAGGGCCTTGAACATCAGCAGCGTGTCCCTCAGGGTCATGGGTTCGCAGTCCGCGTGCCGCCCGCAGGAATCCACCCGGAGGCTGAACCGGATGCGGGTCGCGGGGTCGACCACCGTGAGGGTGCTGCCCCCGGCCAGATGGGGCTTCACCTCGTTGAACCAGTGGAGCAGCTTCACATTGCCCGTATCGGGGAGGGCGGTGACGCCCGCCCCGTCCTCGAGCACCAGGGAGGGCTGGGCGCTCATCCCCTTGGCGTTCCCGGAGAACAGCAGGGCCTGCATGGCCGGGCTGGCCACGCCGTCCACCGTGAGGCCGTTGCGCAGCTGGAAGTTCACCACCGCCATATAGGTGGTCTCCTCGAAGGTGCCGCTGGCCTTGTTGTCATAGCCCAGGGCCTGCAGGCGCTCCTGCATGCGCTGGACCGCGCTCTTCTGGGAGGTGTTCTGGGTGCCGTAATAGATGTGCAGCGTGGTGTAGGACCCGACATTGCTGGAGTAGGGCACGGCGCCGGAGGAGAACAGGGCGGCCAGGGTCTTCGTGCCCGCCACGCCGTCGCTTGTGAGGCCGTGCAGGCTCTGGAACTGCCGCACCGCCGCCGCGGTGGAGGTGTCATAGGTGCCGCTCACATAGGTCATGTAGTTGAGGGCCTTGAGCCGGGTCTGCAGCGCGGTCACGTCCTGCCCGGAGAGGCCTTCCCGGAGGGTGCGGGTGAACAGGCCGGTGTCATAGGGCGCGGCGGTGGGGCCGGGCACATAAGTGGGAGCGGCCGTGGGCGCCTGGGTGGGCACGGGCGTGGGCGCCTGCGTGGGCACGGGCGTTGCCGCCGCGCCGCCGATGGTGAGGTAGCGGGTCATGGCGTATCCCGAATACTGCCCGTAAGCGACGGCGCACCACTCGGGCCCGTACTGGGTCACGGTGACGACGGCACCGTTTGGCATGCTCAGAAGCGCCCGGGCCCCGGTGGAGGGGGAGACCCTCAGGTTGAGGCTGCCCCCGGTCACCACGGCGCTGTAGGCCCCGGAATAGGGCGCCTGGGTGGGCCGGACGGAGGGCGCCGTGGGCGCGGCGGTCACCGGCGCCTGTGTGGGGGCCGCGCTGCCGATCTTCAGGTACTGGGTCATGGCCCAGCCGGAATACTGCCCGTAGGTCACGGCGCTCCAGGTATTGCCGTACTGGGTGATCGTGACCACAGCGCCGCTGGGCATGCTCAGATACGCCCTGGCGTTCACGCTGGGCTCGGCCCTCAGGTTGAGGCTGCCCCCGGTCACCACGGCCTGAAGGCCCAGGGAATAGGGCGCCTGGGTGGGCTGAACGGGCGCGGCGGTCGCCGGCGCCTGTGTGGGGGCCGCGCCGCCGATCTTCAGGAACTGGGTCATGGCCCAGCCGGAATACTGCCCGTAGGTCACGGCGCTCCAGGTATTGCCCCGCTGGGTGACGGTGACGGAAGCGCCGCTGGGCATGCTCACGATCACCCGGGCGTTGATGCTGGGCTCGGCCCTCAGGTTGAGGCTGCCCCCGGTCACCTGAGCGGCGGTGCCGTTGTCATTCGGGGCGGGGATCACCGCAGGCACCGTGGGGATCGATGTGGGCTGCGCCGGAACGATCGTCGGGGTGGGCGCGGGGATCTGCCCCGCCAGGGCGTAGAGCTTGGTCAGGGTGGCGGTGCCGGCGATGCCGTCGGCGGTCAGGCCCTGGGCACGCTGGAAAGCGGTCACCGCGGCGCGGGTGGTGTCCCCGTAGCGGCCGTCCGCCGTGATGGTATAGCCCAGGCCGATCAGGGCCTGCTGCATTTTCCTGACGGCGTC
>CADCQZ010000453.1 GCA_902803675.1 uncultured Eubacteriales bacterium | reverse complement strand
GAACGCCGAGAAAAAGCGCCTGGACCAGGTGCTGGCCAATGAGGAGTTCCGCTCCATCATCACGGCCCTGGGCACGGGCATCGAGGATAAGTTCGATCTTGCCAGCCTGAAGTACCACAAGATCATCATCCTGGCGGACGCGGACCAGGACGGTGCCCATATCCGGGCCATCCTGCTGACCTTCTTCTACCGGTACATGAAGGAGCTGGTGTCCGACGGGCACGTGTTCATCGGCATGCCGCCCCTGTACGCGGTCAAGAAGGGGGACAGCATCCAGTACGCCTATGACGACCGGGAGCTCAAGCGGGTCACCAAGGGCCTGAAGGGCTACACCGTCCAGCGCTACAAGGGCCTGGGCGAGATGAACCCGGAGCAGCTGTGGGACACCACCATGGATCCCAACCGGCGCAAGCTGATGCAGGTCACCCTGGAGGACGCCATCCAGGAGGACAATATCGTATCCGTGCTGATGGGCGACAAGGTGGAGCCCCGCCGGGAATACATCATCTCCCACGCCGAGTTCAACAAGGCGGACCGGTTCGAGGGCACCCTTGAGAACAGCTACCACATCCTGCCGGACCGTGATCCGGCCTGACGGAGGAAATTATGCCGGGAAAAGAACCTGAGACCAGCAGGGACGTCATCATCCAGGCCTCCCTGGAGGAGGTCATGCACCAGAGCATGATGCCCTACGCTGAATACGTCATCCTGGAGCGCGCCCTGCCCCGGGTGGAGGACGGCCTCAAGCCCGTCCAGCGGCGCATCCTGTATACGATGAACGAGCTGGGCCTGGCGCCCGACAAGCCCCACCGCAAGTGCGCCCGCATCGTGGGCGACTGCCTGGGCAAATATCATCCCCACGGGGATTCCTCCGTGTACGAGGCCCTGGTCCGCATGGCCCAGCCCTATACCATGCGGGGCGTGCTGGTGGACGGGCACGGCAATTTCGGCTCCATCGACGGGGACAGCGCCGCCGCCATGAGGTACACCGAGGCGCGCATGGCGCCCCTGGCGCTGCAGATGCTCCGGGACATCGAAAAGGACACGGTGCCCTTCCGGCTGAACTTCGACGACACCCTGAAGGAGCCGGACCTTCTGCCCGCGCGCTTCCCGAACCTTCTGGTCAACGGCGCCAACGGCATCGCGGTGGGCCTGGCCACCTATATCCCGCCCCATAACCTGAGGGAGGCCGCGGCGGCGGTGTGCCTGGAGATCGACGACCCGGACGTGCCCCTGGAAAAGCTGATGAAGGTGCTGCCCGCGCCGGATTTCCCCACCGGCGGCATCCTCCTGGACACCCCCGAGATCGCCGAGGCCTACCGCACCGGCCGGGGCAAGATGACCCTGCGGGCCCGCGTCCACCTGGAAAAGGGGAGCGCCGGGCGCACGCTGATCTGCATCACCGAGATCCCCTACGGGGTCTCCAAGGCCCAGATGCTGGAGAAGATCCTCAAACTGTCCGAGGAGAAAAAGGCCCAGCTGGGCGGCATCTACGATATCCGGGACGAGTCGGACCGCACGGGCATGCGGGCGGTCATCGAGGTCCGCAAGGACTACGACGCGGAAAAGATCCTCAAGGTGCTCTACAAGTATTCCGATCTGCAGGTGACGGTGGGCGCGAACCTCGTGGCTGTGGCCGACGGCAAGCCCATGCAGATGAGCCTGAAGACCATCCTGGACTACTACATCGCCCATCAGAAAAACGTGGTGCGCCGGCGCACGGAGTACGAGCTCGCCCAGGCCCGCGCCAGGGCCCATATCCTGGAGGCCCTGATCGTGGCGGTGGACAACCTGGACGAGGTCATCGCCCTCATCCGGGGCAGCAAGAAGGTCCGGGAGGCCCGGGACAAGCTGATGGCGCGCTTCGGCTTCGACGAGGCCCAGGCCCAGGCGATCCTGGATCTGCGCCTGCAGCGCCTCACGGGCCTGGAGATCGAGGCTCTCCGGAAGGAATACGCCGATGTCCTCAAGCTGATCGCTACCCTGGAGGGCATCCTGGGCAGCGAGAAAAAGCTGATGAACGTGATCAAAAAGGAACTCACCGAGATCGCCGAGAAATTCGGGGACGACCGGCGCACCACCATCGAGAAGGCCCAGGAGGGCGACGCCCAGGAGGAGGTCGTCATGGAGGTCATCCCGGAGGACGCGGTGGTGGTCCTCACCCGGGGCGGCCTGGTGCGCCGTTACGCGCCCCGCACCTATGAGAAGCTGGAGCTGCCCGACAGCGAGGCGGAGTTCCAGCAGGTGACCTACAGGACCGCGACGGACCACACCCTGCTGTTCTTCACGGACCTGGGCAACTGCTTCCGCCTGAGCGTGGGCGCCCTCAACGAGATCACCCGGGTGAAGGAACGGGGCGTGTCCCTTCAGGGCCTGCTGCAGGGCCTGGAGAAGGACGAGAAGTCCGTGGCCATGCTGGACCTGCCTCCCCAGGGAGCCGCGGGGCTTCCCGACCTGGTGTTCGTGACGAAGAACGGCCTGGTGAAGCGCACGGCCGCCGGGGAGTACGATCTGCGCCGCGGGCGCTTCGCCGCCTGCTCCCTCAAGGGGGACGACCGGGTGCTCTCGGTGTTCCACGCGGAAGCGGATGACGACCTGCTGCTGGTGACCAAAAAGGGCATGAGCATCCGCTTCCATATGGAGGAAGTGCCCGCCACGGGCCGGGTATCCGCCGGCGTGAAGGGCATCAGGCTCGATGAGGGCGACAGTGTGATATACGCCTGCACCTTTGACAATACGGCTCAGCTGGTATTGATGACGGACCGGGGCTACGGCAAGCGGCTCATGGGCGCTCTGCTGGATCCCCAGGGGCGCGCCGGCAAGGGCGCCCGGTGCTTCGGCCTGGTGAAGAGCGGGGCCAACGGCGAGCGCATCGCCGCCGCGGCCCGGGTGGACGGCTTCCGGGGCATGACCGTCGTGCAGAAAAACGGCCTGCTCACCCCCATCACCACCGAGGATCTGCCCGTGGTGTCCGCCGCCGACAAGGGCAAGCCCATCGTGATGGCGGTGCTGGACGACGTGGTGACGGGCCTCATCCTGTAGACCCCGATTTGGAGGTATTTAAAGTGGATCGACTGGATCACATCAGGAACTTCTGCATCATCGCCCATATCGACCACGGCAAGTCCACCCTGGCGGACCGCATCCTGGAAAAAACGGCGGTGTTCGAGCTTCGGCAGATGACCGATCAGATCCTGGACAGCATGGATCTGGAGCGGGAGCGGGGCATCACCATCAAGTCCAAGGCGGTGAACATGCACTACAAGGCGCGGGACGGGGAGGAATACACCCTGAACCTCATCGACACGCCCGGCCATGTGGACTTTTCCTATGAGGTCAGCCGGGCCCTGGCCGCCTGTGAGGGCGCCGTCCTGGTGGTGGACGCCACCCAGGGCGTCGAGGCCCAGACCCTGGCCAACACCTATCTGGCTCTGGATCACGACCTGGAGATCGTGCCGGTGATCAACAAGATCGACCTGCCCTCGGCGCGGGTGGACGAGGTCCGGGAGGAGATCGAGAACGAGATCGGCCTGGACGCCGCCGACGCCCCGGCCATCTCCGCCAAGCAGGGCATCGGCATCGACGAGGTGCTCGAGGCGATCGTGAAGCGGATCCCGCCGCCCGAGGGGGATGAGAACAAGCCCTTAAGGGCCCTGGTGTTCGACGCGAAATACGACAATTACCGCGGCGCCATCTGCTATGTCCGGGTGATGGAGGGCAGGGCCTATCCCGGGATGCGCATGCGTCTGATGCAGACGGGTGCGGAGTTCGACGTGGTGGAAGTCGGGGTGTTCGACCCGGGCTTCAAGCCCAAGGACGCCCTGTATCCCGGCGACGTGGGCTATATCTCCGCCTCCATCAAGGACGTGCGGGACACCCGGGTGGGCGATACGGTGACGGATGTGGCGAACCCCGCGGAGGAGAGCCTGCCGGGTTACCGGGAGGTGCAGAGCGTGGTGTTCTGCGGCATCTACCCGGCGGACGGCGCGGATTACGACAACCTGAAGGAAGCCCTGGAAAAGCTCAGGATGAACGACGCCTCCCTGACTTTCGAGCCGGAGACCAGCGTGGCCCTGGGCTACGGGTTCCGCTGCGGGTTCCTGGGGCTTCTGCACATGGAGATCATCCAGGAGCGCCTGGAGCGGGAGTTCGACCTGGACCTGATCACCACCGCGCCCTCGGTCATCTACCATATCGAGAAGACCAACGGCGAAAAGATGACCCTGGACAACCCCTCCAACTACCCCAGCGTCACCGAGATCGCTTCCATCAGCGAGCCCTTCGTGCGGGCGACGATCTACACGCCCCAGGACTACGTGGGCACTCTGATGGACCTGAGCAAGTCCAAGCGGGGCGAGTTCGTGGACATGCAGTACGAGGGCAAGCGGGTGCGCCTCATTTTCGACATGCCCCTCAACGAGATCATCTTCGACTTTTTCGATCAACTCAAGTCCCGGTCCAGGGGCTACGCCTCCTACGATTACGAGCTGACGGGCTACCGGGAGAGCGACCTGGTCAAGCTGGATTTCCTGCTCAACGGCGAGATCTGCGACGCCTTCACCATGATCGTTTTCAGGGACAACGCCTACGCCCGCGGCCGGGCCATCTGCGAGAAGCTCAAGGACGTGATCCCGCGCCAGCAGTTCGAGATCCCGGTCCAGGCGGCCATCGGCGGCAAGATCATCGCCCGGGAGACGGTCAAGGCCGTGCGCAAGGACGTGCTGGCCAAGTGCTACGGCGGCGACATCAGCCGCAAGAAGAAACTGCTGGAGAAGCAGAAGGAAGGCAAAAAGCGCATGCGCCAGTTCGGCACGGTGGAACTGCCGGGCGAGGCCTTCATGGCCGTGCTGCGCATGAGCGACGACTGACGGGACCTGAAATGAAAACACCGGAAGGGAGTGAACGAAACTGAACGCGGTGGATATCGGCATTCTCATCATCCTCGGCCTGAGCGTGGTCTACGGGGTCTATCACGGCTTCCTGCACACGCTCCTGTCGGTGGTCTCGGTGCTGGCGGCGGTGTTCCTGGCGGTCACCTTCGGGCCGGTGCTTTCCGACGCCCTGCAGAGCAATCAGGGCCTGGTGAACAACATGGTCACCTTCACCGACGCGGTGACGCGGGTGGGGGACGTCACCCTGGCCCAGACCCCCGCCGCGGGGCTCACCGACGCCCAGACGGAGGAGGTCATCTCCAGCGTGAAGCTGCCGGATGTGCTCTCGGGCATCCTCCGCTCCAGCCTGAAGAACGCCGACCAGCCCGGCTCGGCCACGGTGAACGATTACGTGTCCAAGACCGTGGTCAACGCCGCCGTGCGGGTGCTGTGCTGCGTGGCGGTATTCGCGGTGAGCGCTCTTGGCTTAAGCCTTCTGACAGGCCTCATCGCCGGCGTGGCCAAGTTCCCCCTGCTCAAAACGGCGGATTTCCTGGCCGGCGGCCTGTTCGGCCTGGCCCGGGGAGCGGTCATCGTCTATGTGATCTTCCTGCTGCTGCCCATCGTGTCCACAGTGCTGCCCCAGGGCGTCACCCAGGCTTATCTGGAAGGGAGCCGCCTGGCGGGGCTCTTTTCCAGTGACGGGTTCTTCATCAAAGTGATCCAGGGAAGGTTTTAGGCCTTCACGTGAAAAGGAGTTGGTAAACGGATGGAAGCAAGGAATTACACATGCCCCTGCTGCGGGTCGACCCTGACCTGGTCCGGCAGTTCGGAGGAGATGGCCTGTTCCTCCTGCGGGAACACTTTCCCCGTCTCCGCGCTGGAAGAGGTCACCGAGAACGACCGCTACATGAATCAGACGAGCCGGGACTTCAAGTGGGAAGTGCCTGCCGCGTCCGATGCCGGGGAGGGGCTCAGGGCCTTCCGCTGCTCCGGCTGCGGCGGTGAGATCGTGGTCAGTGATACGGGCGCGGCCGCCCAGTGCCCCTACTGCGGCAGCCCCTCGGTGATGCCCGAGGTGCTCTCCGGGGATTTCAGGCCCAACAAGATCATCCCCTTCGCGAAGACCGAGGAGGACGCCAAAGCCGCTTACGCGCGCATGTGCAAAGGCAAGCGCCTTCTGCCCGCGGGCTACGGGTCCGCCGAGCAGCGCAATAAGATCCGCGGGATCTACGTGCCCTTCTGGCTGTTCGACTGCGTCACCGACGCGGATATCACTTACCGGGCCACCCGGGTGAGGACCCACCGCCACGGCAATTACGAGATCACCGATACGGCCCATTACCATGTGTCCCGCGGCGGCACCATGGCCTTCGACGACGTGCCCGTGAACTCCTCCACCAAGCTGGACGACGCCCTGATGGAGGCGGTGGAGCCCTTTGACTACAAGGGCGCGGTGGCCTTCAACATGGCCTACCTGAGCGGCTATGAGGCCGAGCGGTACAACCAGGAGGTGAGCCAGTGCGCGCCCCGGGCCAAGGACAGGATCAATCAGTCCGTCCGCCAGGCCTGCGACGCCACGGTCATGGGCTACACCACCTATTCGCCCACGGCCACCCGGATCGACGTGGTGCGCAGCAAGGCCGAAAACGTGATGATGCCGGTGTATCTGCTCAATAACCAGCACAAGGGCAAGACCTACACCTTCGCCATGAACGGCCAGACCGGCCAGATCAAAGGCGATCTGCCCGTGGACACAGGCAAGGCCGTGGTCACGTGGCTGATATGGTTCCTCGTCGTCACCGGGATCGCCATGGCGGTGATCTACGCTCTTCTGGTATCGGGGGTGATAGGATGAAAAGGCTCCTTATCCTTCTGACCGCGCTGGTCCTTCTGCTCCTGTCCGGCGCCCAGGCTCAGATATCGGCTGTCGAGGACATCGCGAAGGTGCTGTCCTCGTCCCAGGAAAAAACGCTGTCCGACGGTGTGGACGCGATCCTGGAGGAGTACAACTTCCAGGTGATGTTCTACCTGACGGACCGGGAGATGACCGAGAGCAAACTGCGGGTGGCGGCCGCGGACGCTTTCGAGGCCGCGGGCTTCGGGCCCAACGGCGCGATCTTCGCCGTGTCCACCACCTCCAGGAAGTACTACTACGTGACCGCCGGTACGGGCAAGAAGATCTTCGGCGATTACGAGTTCGACGAAATGGATGAGCAGGTGCTGCCCTATCTGAGAAAAAACAGCTGGTCCGGCGCCGCGGAGGCGTTCCTCAGGGCCTGCCGGGACGTGTTGGATGAAAGCAATCTGGCCGGGATGAACGGCTCTCCCGCCGCGCGCAGAGCGGTGATCCTGGGCAAGCTGCCCATCGCCGCCGTGATCGGGGCGGCGGCGGCGTCCATCGCCCTGTTCGTGATGATCGCGGGCATGAAGACCGGGCACGGCCGGGGAACGGCCAACGAGTACGTGGTGGATACGGAACTGACCCGGCGCTCGGACGTGTACCTGTACACCACCCAGACCCGCCGCAGGATCGAGACCAGCAGCAGCTCTTCCGGCCACAGCGGCGGGGGCGGGGGAGGGAGCTTCTCTTCCTCCAGCGGCACATCCTACGGCGGCCGGGGCGGATCGTTCTGATATGGGAGCGGCCCCGCGCCGGGAGCGCTTGACAAAGCGGTCCCGTGATTTTACAATGTGTTTCAAAGTGTGATCGGAGGCATATCCATGGGGAAATTCTATCTTCTGCGGGGGAAGGCCGCGGCGGGGGTGCTCACGGGCCTGTTCGGCCTGACGGCGGCTCTGTGCTTTGACCCGATCCTCATGCCCATGGCGGTGGTGCCTCTGTACTTCGCCGCGCCGGTCTTCCTGGCCTTCGCCGCGGTGTACGCGGGGCTCCTGCCCGGGGCGGCGTGCCTTCTCCTGGCCTGCCTGGGCTGGTGGAGAATGCTCGGCCCCGCGGGAGCCGCCTGCGCGCTCCTTTATTACGTGCCGGTGCTGACGGTGTTCTTTTTCCTCACGGTAAAGCGCCCGTCGGGCCGTCTTCTCCCCGCGGCCGTCCTGTCATCCGCCGCCGCCCTGAGCCAGCTCATTCTGTACCTGATCGTGCAG
>CADCQZ010000452.1 GCA_902803675.1 uncultured Eubacteriales bacterium | reverse complement strand
TTTGGCCGCCGCGATCGCCGAGACCGCCATGCTGCTCCGGGACAGCCCTTACAAGGGCAGCAGCACCTATGACAGCGCCCTTAAGCTCCTCAGGAGCAACTCAAGCGTCGTGGGCGACCCCTGTAAGGAGGAGTTCCTCTACCTGGTGGGCCTGCTGGCCAGGTGAGGGGCCTGAGGAAACAGATCGCCGGATATAGTTATCCCGCCGGTTTTTCGCCGGCGGGATCATCTTTTGTCCGTCTGTTTTTCAGGCCCGCGGTCCTTCCCCGTCCCGCGCCGCTTCGGCCTCGCAGTAGAGGCAGCGCCACACCGGCGCGTTCTTCGATCCGGAGCGGATGAAAGCGGGCTCGAGCTCCTGCTCGGTGCGGGATATGCACCGGGGGTTGACGCATTTGAAGCCTTTGGGGGCCTGCACCGGGGGCTTTTCGACGGCCGGCTCCTCCAGGAGCTTCAGGATCAGGGCCATGCGCATGTACTTGCCGCAGAGCACCTGCTTGAAATAGCAGGCGCGTTCGTCCGCGTCCACGGCCACGCTGATCTCATTGACCCGGGGCAGGGGATGGAGCACGATCATGTCCTCTTTGGCCAGGGTCATTTTTTCCGGGGTGAGGATGTAGGTGTCCTTCAGGGCCTCGTACAGGGCCGGGTCGTCGAACCGTTCCCGCTGCACCCGGGTCATGTACAGGATGTCCAGGGCGGGCATGGCCTCCTCCAGGGAGGCGGTCTCCCGATAGGGGATCCCTTTCTGATCCAGGGCCTCGGTCACGTAGGCGGGCACCTTCAGTTCCTCCGGGGAGATCATCACGAAGCGTACGCCCCTGTACCGGCTCATGGCGCCGATCAGGCTGTGCACCGTGCGGCCGTACTTCAGATCGCCGCACACGCCCACGGTGAGATCCTCGAAGGTGCCCTTCTCCCTGCGGATGGTCATCATGTCCGCCAGGGTCTGGGTCGGGTGGCAGTGCCCGCCGTCCCCGGCGTTGATCACGGGGATGCTTCCGCCCCGGGCGGCCACCAGGGCCGCGCCCTCCTGGGGGTGGCGCATGGCGATGATGTCGGCGTAGCAGGATACGGTGCGCGCCGTGTCGGCGATGCTCTCGCCCTTGGACACGGAGGACCCGCCGGCGCCGGTCACGCTCAGCACGTGCCCGCCCAGCTCATACATGGCGGCCTCGAAGCTCAGGCGTGTGCGGGTGGAGGGCTCGAAGAACAGCGTGGCCAGCTTTTTGCCCTCACAGGCGTGGGCGTAGGCGAAGGGCCGCTCCATGATGTCCGACGCGGTATCGATCAGATCGTCCAGCTCCCGGACGCTCAGGTCCAGGATATCGATCAGGCTCCGGCGCATTTATTTCTCACTCCTTCCCCCGGGCGATCCAGCTCTCGTCGCTCGGGTCGTTCCGGAAGGCGATGAGGCGCTCCACGTCCTCCGGCCGGATATAGTTCTCGTCGGCGGCGACCTTCGCGATCGTGTCAAAGTCGGTCAGGGACACGTTTTTGACGCCCGCGGCCTGAAGGCGCGCCAGGCCTTTTTTCATGTTGTAGGTGAAGATGGAGGCGATGCCCAGCACTTCGGCCCCGGCTTCCCTGAGCACGTCGACCACTTCCAGCACACTGCCGCCGGTGGAGATCAGGTCCTCGACCACCACCACTTTCTGCCCGGGCTCGAGGCGGCCCTCGATCTGGTTCTGCCTTCCGTGGTCTTTGGCGCCGGAGCGCACATATCCCATGGGCAGGCCCATCAGGTGGGCGGTGATGGCGGCGTGGGCGATGCCCGCGGTGGCGGTGCCCATGAGCACCTCGGCGTCCGGGTAGTTCTCAAGGATCACCTGCTTAAGGCCGTTCTCCACGTGGGCGCGCACTTCGGGCGCGGTGAGGGTGAGGCGGTTGTCGCAGTACACGGGGCTCTTGATGCCGCTGGCCCAGGTGAAGGGCTCATCCGGGCGGAAAAACACGGCGTTGATGCTCAACAGGTCATGGGCGATGGTCTCGGCGATGGTCATGGGAGGTCCTCCTTATCATTATCCGATGAATTCTCTCACGCAGCGCTCGTAGGCGGCCGCGGGGTCGGGGGCGGCGGTGATGGGCCGGCCCACCACGATGTAGTCGGAGCCCAGGGTCCGGGCCATGGCGGGGGTGGTGACCCGCTTCTGGTCGCCCGCGTCCCCGCCCGCGAAGCGGACGCCGGGGGTCACGGTGAGGAATGAGTCCCCGCACAGGGCGTGGACCTTGCCCGCTTCCAGGGGGGAGCACACCACGCCGTCAAGGCCCGCGTTCTTCGCGGTCATGGCGTAATGCAGCACCACCTCATCGATGGGGGCTTTGATCATCAGGTCCTTTTCCATGCTCTCCTGGTCGGTGGAGGTCAGCTGGGTCACCGCGATCAGCAATGGCCGTGTGCCGTCCGGCCGGGTGAGGCCTTCCAGGGCGGCCTCCATCATCCGCGTCGTGCCGGCGGCGTGCAGGTTCAGGATGTCCACGTCCAGGTTTCTGAGCACCGCCATGGCTTTTTTGACGGTGTTGGGGATGTCGTGGAGCTTCAGGTCCAGGAAGATCCGGTGTCCCCGCCGCTTGATCTCACGGACGATGTTCGGCCCTTCGGCGTAGTACAGCTCCATGCCGATCTTCACGAAGGGCTTTTTCCCGGTGAAGCGGTCCAGGAACGCGTAAGTTTCCGCGGCGCCCGGAAAATCGCAGGCGACGATCACGTCTTTTGCCATCAGTGCGCACCTCCTATGATGTCCTCAAGTTTGTCGATGCCGTAAGCGTCCATGACCTCCGGCAGGTCGTTGATGATATCCCGGCAGGCGAAGGGATCGGTCAGGTTCTTCGCGCCGATCTCAACGGCCGTGGCTCCCGCCAGCATCATCTCGATCACGTCCCGGGCGGATGAGACACCGCCCATGCCCACCACGGGGATCTTCACGGCTTTCGAGACCTGCCAGACCATCCTCAGGGCCACCGGGAAGACGGCCGGGCCGGACACCCCGCCCATTGTGTTGGCCAGGACGGGCTTTCTCGTTCTCAGGTCGATCCGCATGCCCAGGAGGGTGTTGATCAGGCTCAGGCCGTCGGCCCCCGCGTCCTCGCAGGCCCGGGCGACGGACACGATGTCCGTCACGTTGGGGGAGAGCTTCACGATCACGGGCTTTGTCGTCACGGCCTTGACGGCGCCGGTCACTTCCGCCGCGGCTTTGGGGTCCGTGCCGAAGGCCATGCCGCCCCCGTGCACGTTGGGGCAGGAGATGTTCACCTCCAGCCAGCCCACCTGCTCCTCTTTGTCCAGCAGAGCGCAGGTCCGGGCGTAGTCCTCCAGGGAGAACCCGCTCACGTTGGCCATGACGGGCTTGTGGAAGCACTTTTTCAGCCGGGGCAGCTCTTTGGCGATCACCTTGTCCACGCCCGGGTTCTGCAGGCCCACGGCGTTGATCATGCCCGCCGGGCACTCCGCGATGCGGGGCGTGGGATTGCCGAAACGCTCCTTCAGGGTGGTGCCCTTGAAGGAGAAGGTGCCCAGGATATCGATGTCGTACAGCTCCGCGAACTCGTGCCCGTAGCCGAAGGTGCCGGAGGCCGGGATCACGGGATTGTCAAGGGGCAGGCCGCACAGTGTCACGCTCAGGCGTCCCATATGATCTCCTCCTTTACAAGCACCGGCCCGTCCTTGCACAGGCGTTTGGAGCCGGTCCGGGTCTTCACGCTGCAGCCCATGCAGGCGCCGAAGCCGCAGCCCATCCGCTCCTCGAAGCTGTACTGGCCGGAGACGGACGTTTGATCGTACACGGCCCGGAGCATGGGCATGGGGCCGCAGGCGTACACGTGGGTATACTCATCGGGCAGGGCGTCGGTGACGAAACCCTTTTTCCCCCGGGAGCCGTCCACGGTGGTGACGGTGACGGCGCAGCCGAGGCGTTTGAATTCCTCTTCATAAAACACCTCGTCCGCCCGGTTGAAGCCCAGCACGGCGGATACGTGACGGCCCCTTCCGATCAGCTCCTTCGCGAGCCAGTAAAGGGGCGGCACGCCCACGCCGCCGCCCGCGAGCATAGGACTGTCGCCGCTGCGCTCAAGGTCATAGCCGTTGCCCAGGCCCGTCAGCAGGTCCAGTTTCTGTCCCGGGATGAGGCGGCTCATCCTGTCCGTGCCTTCCCCGACGGTCTTGTAGATCAGGGTGAGGACGTCCCCCTCCCGGTCGCACACGGAGATGGGGCGGCGCAGGTACAGGCCCTCCAGCCTGATATCGACGAACTGGCCGGGCCGCAGGATGTCCCCGGTGTCGCCCTCAAGGCGCATGCGGAACACGTTCGCGGTGAGCGGCGTGTTCTCCGTGATCAAAAAAACGCTCTGTTTCATAAGCTCCTCACGCGTCGATGGTGGAGATGGTCAGGATGGTCTCTTCCAGCACATCCAGGAGCACCCGCACCGTATCCAGGGAAGTGAACAGGGACACGTTGTTGTCCGCGGAGACCCGGCGGATCTCGATGCCGTCCGAGGCCTCCTCCGGGGCGTCGATGCGCCGGGTGTTGATCACGTAGGCGATGTGCCCCTGGCGCAGGGCGTCGGGGATCTCGTCGCTGCCCTCGGAGATCTTGCGCAGCATGTGGGTGCGGATGCCGTGCTCCTTGAGGAAGCGGGCGGTGCCCGCCGTGGCCTGGATGTTGAAGCCCAGGTTGTAGAACCTGCGGATCAGGGGCAGGGCCTCCTCCTTGTCATCGTCGGCCAGGGTGGCCAGCACCGTGCCGTAGTGCTGCAGGCGCATGCCGGCGGCCTGCAGGGCCTTGTACAGGGCGCGGTTGAGCTTGTTGTCATAGCCGATGGCCTCGCCCGTGGACTTCATCTCCGGGCTCAGGTACACGTCCATGCCCTTGATCTTGTTGAAGGAGAACACCGGCACCTTCACGTAATAGCGCTTCTTTTCCTCGGGGTACAGGCAGAAGATGCCCTGCTCCTTGAGGGTGGTGCCCAGGATCACCTCGGTGGCGATGTCCGCCAGGGAATAGCCCGTGGCCTTTGACAGGAAGGGCACCGTGCGGGAGGACCGGGGGTTCACCTCGATGATGTACACGTTCTCCTGCCGGTCCACGATGAACTGGATATTGTACAGGCC
>CADCQZ010000451.1 GCA_902803675.1 uncultured Eubacteriales bacterium | reverse complement strand
TGGCCCATGACCAGGCAGTTTTTGAAGGAGGGCACGTCGTCGAACAGCAGGGTGCTGATGGCCAGCAGGGTGTAGAACCACCCGCGGGTCTGGTCGATGGCTTCGGAAATGAAGTCGGCCGGGTAGCGCTTTTTGAACTCTTCCTGATGCTCGAAGGGATAGTGCCACTGGGCGAACGGCATGGAGCCGGAATCGTACCAGCAGTCGATGACGTCCTTGACGCGGCGCATCTCCCTGCCGCAGTGCGGGCAGTGGATCAGCACGCTGTCGATGTAGGGGCGGTGGAGCTCCGGCAGGTCGACCGGGCCGACCGCCATCTTTTCGAGCTCTTCCCTGCTGCCGATCACGTGGACATGGCCCATTTCGCACTGCCATACGGGCAGCGGGGTGCCCCAGTAGCGTTCGCGGGACAGGCCCCAGTCCACCACGTTCTCCACGAAGTTGCCCATGCGGCCTTCCTTGATATTGTCCGGATACCAGTTGACGGCCCGGTTGTTGGCCACCAGGCGGTCCCTCACGGCGGTCATCTTGATGAACCAGGTGGGGCGGGCGTAATACAGCAGGGGCGTGTCGCAGCGCCAGCAGAAGGGATACTCATGCTCGTACAGGGCTTTCTTGAGCAGCAGCCCGCGGGCCTTGAGGTCCTCCATGATGGGCTTGTCCGCGTCCTTCACGAAGGTGCCCTCCCAGGGCGTGCCCTCCACGAAGCGGCCCTGGGTGTTGACCAGCTGCACGAAGGGCAGGCCGTAATTGCGGCCCACCCGGGCGTCGTCCTCACCGAAGGCGGGGGCGATGTGCACCACGCCCGTGCCGTCCGTCAGGGTGACGTAGGAGTCGCACACCACATACCAGGCCTTCTGACGGGGCGGGTCCTTCATGGGGAACAGGGGCTCGTACTCGGTGCCCTCCAGCTCGCTCCCGGGGAAGGTGCGCAGGATGTTGATCTCTTTCTGGTCCTCCTCATTGAACACGGAGGGGATCAGGGCCTTGGCCATGATGTTCCGGGCGCCGCCCCACTCGAACTCGCAGTACTCCTCTTTGGCGTTGACGCACAGCGCCACGTTGGAGGGCAGGGTCCAGGGGGTGGTGGTCCAGGCCAGGATATAGGTGAGGGTCTCGGCGTCCTTCACCTTGAACTTGGCGAAAGCGCTGTATTCCTTCACGGCCTTGTAGCCCTGGGCCACCTCGTGGCTGGACAGGGCGGTGCCGCAGCGGGGGCAGTAGGGGACCACCTTGTGGCCCTGGTACAGAAGGCCCTTTTCCCAGACGGTCTTCAGGCTCCACCATACGGACTCGATATAGTCATCGTGATAGGTCACGTAGGGGTGCTCCATGTCCATCCAGTAGGCCACGCGCTCGGACATGTCCTCCCACTCGTGCAGGTATTTCCACACGCTGGTCTTGCATTCCTTGATGAAGGGCTCGATGCCGTACTTTTCGATCTGGGGCTTGCCGTCCAGGCCCAGCTTCTTTTCCACTTCCAGCTCGACCGGCAGGCCGTGGGTATCCCAGCCGGCCTTGCGCAGGCACTTGTAGCCTTTCATGGTCTTGTAGCGGGGGATCAGGTCCTTGATGGCGCGGGTCTCCACGTGGCCGATATGGGGCCGGCCGTTCGCCGTGGGCGGGCCGTCAAAGAAGGTGAAGCTCTTGTCGGAACCGTCCCTCAGGCTCAGGTTCTTCTTTAAGATGTCCTTCTCCTTCCAGAAGGCCAGCACTTCCTTTTCGCGCTGGGCAAAGTTCATGTCCGTGGATACTTTCTTGTACATGTCTTCCTCCCTGAAAAAAATAAAACGCCCCGGTCCTCCCGGGGCGGGTCTACCGCGGTACCACCCGAATTGATGATGCACTATCATCCGCTCTTGAAAGCCCTTATCGCGGGCCTCACGCCTCCCCTTCGGGCGGGGGCTCCGGGGTGATCCGGTATCCTTATCGGTACGGCCTTCCACCATCGCCGCTCGCTTGGACCGAAGCGGGGATACCCGTCCCCTTCACAGCCACAACGCATTATACGGGAAAAACCGGGGTTTGTAAAGCGAAATGCGCCCCGGAATGCGTTTTGAGCGCAAGTTTTGCTTGTCAAAATGTGACTTTTGTGTTACGATATGCCTGCCGCGGTGCGGCGGATGGGCCCCGTGCGATGTGCCGGTGTGAACCCTGTCAGGTCCGGAAGGAAGCAGCAGTAAGCATTTAGGTGCGTGTGCTGCGGTACAGTCTGTCCGTTTCATCGCGGTTTTTTCTATTTTGGAGGTCATATGGACGGTATCCTCATGGGCCTGGTGCTGCGGGAGCTGAAGGAAAAGCTGACCGGCGCCCGGGTGGACAAGGTCAATCAGCCGGAGAAGGACCTGGTGGTCCTTCAGCTGCGCGCCGCGGGGCACAACTGCCGCCTGCTCATCAGCGCGTCCCCGGACCATGCCCGGATCCATCTCACCGAGGAAAAAAATGTCAATCCGCCCCAGGCGCCCATGTTCTGCATGCTGCTCAGGAAGCATCTCCAGGGCGCCGTGCTGAGCGATATCAGCCAGCTGGGCGGGGACCGGGTGGCTGTTTTGACCTTTGACGGGCACAGCGACATGGGGGACGAGGTCCGGTTCGAGATGTATTTCGAGGCCACGGGCCGGCACACCAACCTGACCCTGGTCAGAAACGGCGTCATCGTGGACGCCGTGCGCCACGTGACGGCGGATATGAGCCGCGTCCGTCAGGCCCTGCCCGGCATCCCTTATGAGCTCCCGCCCCTGCAGGAGGGCAGGCTGGATCCCTTCTCCCCGGACGAAGAGCGCGCCCGCGCGGCTTTCATGAGCGCGTCGGGGCCTTTAAGAAAGGTGATCCCGGGGGTGTTCCGGGGCATGAACGCCGACACGGCAAGGGAGATCGCCTTCAGGATCTCCGGCCGGGAGGAGGCCCGCGCGGAGGAAGCGCCGGAGGAGTTCGCCCTGAAGGCCTGCGCCTTTCTTTCAAGGCTCGGCTCGATGGAGGGGCCCTTCATCCTCCGGGACAGCGACGGGGTGCCGCTCAAGCTGTTCCCCTTCCTGTACCTCACCTGCCCCGCGGAGGATCAACGCCGGGCGAGGGACTTTTCCTCCGCCATGGACGCCTTTTACACCGGCCGGGACCGGCGGGCCCGCATGGAGCAGAAGAGCGCGTCGCTGCGCCACCTGATCAAAACCACCCTGGAGCGGGACGAGCGCAAGCTGCTCCTGCAGGAGGAGGAACTTTCCCAGGGAGCGCGGATGGAGGAATGGCGCACCGCAGGCGAGCTTTTGATCGCCCAGGCGCACCTGGTCCCAAAGGGCGCCTCCGAGGTGACGGTGCAGGACTACTATTCCCCGGACGGGGCCGCCCGCGTCATCGCCCTGGACCCGGCCCTGAGCGCGTCCCAGAACGCGCAGAAGTATTTCAAGCGCTACCGCAAGGCCGGCGCCGCCATGCGCCTGGCCGGCGAGCAGAAGGAGAACACCTTACGGGAGATCCGGATCCTGGAGCAGGCCATGGAGGACGCCCGGCTCTCCGAAAACGAGTTCGATCTGGACGAGGTCCGCGCCTTTTTAAGGGAGGCGGGCGTCATCCGGCCGGAAAAGGGCCGCGCCCGCAAAAAGGAGAAGCCCTCCGAGCCCCGGAAGTACTTGAGCCCCGAGGGCAGGACCATCCTGGTGGGCCGCAACTCCATGCAGAACGAGCGTCTCACGAAGGACGCCCGGGGGGAGGACCTGTGGCTCCACGCCAGGGATATCCCCGGCTCCCACGTGATCGTCAGGGATTACCGGGAAGGGGACCGGGAGACCCTCGTGCAGGCCCTGCGCCTGGCGGCCTTCTACTCGAAGGGGAAGGGAAACGGCGTGCAGGTGGACTACACCCTGCGCAAATATGTGAAAAAACCCGGCGGAGCGCCGCCGGGATTCGTGAACTATACGCATCAGAGCTCTGCCGTGGTCACCGTGACCGCGGGGCAGATCCTGGCCATGGAAGAGCAATAAAACAGAACGCCCCAAAGTGCCGCTGCCCCTATTTTTTCACCCGCTATGTCTAGCAGGCTGGTTCCCTGCGAGGCCATCTGCCGTCCCCTGACAAGCCCGAAGGCGAGGGGGCATGACATCCGGACCTACTAACCCGGGTACCATTTTGTGTAATGTGGGTAAAAACAGAAAGCTGGCGAACACCCCAGGAGCGCTCTCTGAGAAGAATTATATGCGCCTCAGGCGCGCTTGTCAACAGGGAAGGATGATAAAAATGGACATTAATTGGTACCCCGGACACATGGCCAAGGCCAAACGGGACCTTACAGAGCAGATCAAGCGGGTGGACGTGGTGGTGGAGATGATCGATGCCCGCATCCCCCGGTCCAGCCGCAATCCGGACCTGAAAAAGCTGACGGGCCGGCGCAAAAGCCTGCTGGTGATGAACAAGACGGACCTGGCCGAGGAGGGCGAGACCCGGCGCTGGCTGGAGCGTTTCAGGCAGGAGGGGGAGACCTGTACGGCCGTGGACCTGAACCGCGGCGCCGCCCCGGTGCTCCGGGGCATCGAGGA
>CADCQZ010000450.1 GCA_902803675.1 uncultured Eubacteriales bacterium | reverse complement strand
GCGGCTGGGCAGAGAGCCGGAGGCGGCGCAGATATGCGCCGGCCATATGAGGAAATGGGCGGAAGCGTCCCTCAGGAAGGACGCGGGATATTTCAGGACCACGCCGTTCTTCATCTCCTACATGGAGGACCCCGCCGCACAGCGGGCGGCGGCCTGCCTGTGGCAGGAGGCCATGGCGCGCTTCGCTCTGGGAGAGGAGGAGCAAGCCGCGGAGCTGGCGGAAAAGTCCCTGGAGAAGGACCCGCTGAACCTGTACGCGGTCCTCATGGCACGGGGTCGATCAGGGGCGGGACCTGATCGACAGTGAATTGCGCAAAGCGCGGGAATTGTGCGAAGCACGTGAATTGCCTTCGGCATGATTTGTTCCTTACGGAACATTTGATATGGCCGCCATATCTTATGCCGCCATCGGTGCGGCAGATCATGCGTGTCAACGCAATTCATGCCATCAGCTGATCGTACCAGCCACACGCAGTGTAAGCGTGATCTGTTGGGTGTTGACTTTTCCGCTCTCTATCGGCTATAATGCCCCATGTTGCGATGATGGGAGCAAGTAAGCCTGTTCCATCCCTTTCAGAGAGCCGCCGGGCGGTGCGAGGCGGCAGGGCGGGCAGAGCCGAATACGTCCCGGAGCACGGCGCTGAAGGTCGGTCATTAGACTGGGTAGGCGCCGCCGGTGCGCCGGATACAGCGCGCTTAAGGGCGGGGACGACCCGCCGAACGGAAGTGGTACCGCGTTATCGACGCCTTCCCGGGAACGGGAAGGCGGTTTTCTTTTTGAAGGAGGGTTTTAAGCATGAGCTCCAGGTTTTCGTTCGCGTCCCGCTTTGACGGGGTGAGCGGCTCGGCCATCCGTGAGATCTTCAAGCTCCTGGCGGTGCCGGGCATGATCTCCTTCGCGGGGGGCAATCCCAATCCGGAGTATCTGAACGGGGAGGAGCTGGCGCCCATCGCGGAGCGCCTGCTCCGGGAAAAGGGCCGCACGCTTTTGCAGTACGGCGCCACCGAGGGCTACGGCCCCTTGAAGGAGTCCCTGACGGCGTACATCAAAAGCCAGTTCGATGTGGACGCGGCGGCGGACGAGATCCTGCCGGTGACCGGGTCCACCCAGGCCATGGACCTGATGTGCAAGGCCCTGATCGATCCCGGGGACAAGGTGGTGGTGGAGGATCCCACGTTCCTGGGGAACATGCAGTGCATCCGGCTGTACCAGGCGGAGCTCCTGCCCGTGCCCTCGGATGAGGAGGGCATGGACATGGACGCCCTGGAGGAGGTGCTCAAAAAAGAGCATCCCAAGATGATCTATGTGATCCCCACCTTCCAGAACCCCACCGGGCGCACCCTCTCCCTGGAGCGGCGCAAACGCCTGGCGGCCCTGGCGGAAAAGTACCGCGTGGTGGTGGCGGAGGATGACCCCTACCGGGATCTGAGGTATTCCGGGGAAGCCCTGCCCAGCATCAAGAGCTTCGATCAAAGCGGCTATGTGGCCCTGATGGGCAGCTTTTCCAAGGTGATCTCACCGGGCCTGAGGGTGGGCTTCCTCAACGCGGACAGGGAGCTCCTGCGCAAGTGCACCGTGGGCAAGCAGTCCTCGGACGTGCACACGGCCCTCCTCAACCAGGCGGTCGTGGACGAGTACCTGCGCTCCGGGAAACTGCCCGGGCACGTGAAGATGCTCTGCGACGGCTACCGGGCGCGGCTGAATGCCATGCTCGCGGGCCTTGAGAAGCTGCCGGGGATCGGGACATATACCCGGCCCGAGGGCGGACTTTTCGTGTTTGCCGCCCTCAGGGAAGGGCTGGACGCGACCGCGCTTTTGCAGACGGCGGTGGACCGGGGCGTGGCCTACGTGCCGGGGACCCATTTCTACGCCGAAGGCGGTCATGATAACACGCTGAGGCTCAATTTCTCCATGCCCTCGGTGGAAGAGATCTCCCTGGGCATGCAAAAACTCGCCGACGCGATCAAAACGGCGCTGTGATAACGATAGGAGGATCAAAGACTTATGGCGAACGTACTGGACACTTTGAACGAACGGGGCTTCCTGGCGCAGATCACCTTCGAGGAGGACCTTTACAAGCAGCTGGACAAGGAGCCCACGGTGTTCTACGTGGGGTTCGATCCCACGGCGGACAGCCTGCATTTCGGGCACTTCATCCCGATCATCGCCATGGCCCACATGCAGCGGGCCGGGCACAGCCCGAGCGCCCTGGTGGGCGGCGGTACGGCCATGATCGGCGACCCCAGCGGCAAGTCCGACATGCGCAAAATGCTCTCGGCGGAAACGATCGCCCATAACGTGGACTGTATCAAAAAGCAGATGGAGCATTTCATCGAATTCGGCGAGGGCAAGGCCCGCATCGTGAACAACGCGGACTGGCTGCTCAAGCTCAATTACGTGGACTTCATCCGGGACATCGGCGCCCTGTTCTCCGTGAACCGCATGCTGGCGGCGGAGTGCTACAAGCAGCGCCTGGAGCGGGGATTGACCTTCCTGGAGTTCAACTACATGCTGATGCAGAGCTACGACTTCCTGGAGCTGTTCCAGCGCTACGGCT
>CADCQZ010000449.1 GCA_902803675.1 uncultured Eubacteriales bacterium | reverse complement strand
GGGCAGGGATATGACATACGCGGCCCGCTCATCTTTTTTCAGGAGCACGAACAGGCGGGCTTCCCGATCGAAAGCGGTGCTCACGTAAATATACTTCCCTTCCTGAAGCACCCGTTCCTCCAGCGATCCGCCGGTATATGCCTCAAGGCGGGTGAGAGCGGTCCACTCCCGGTCCGCCTTTTTATCCCCCCGGTGCCTGATGAAGGTGATCTCCTTTCCGTCCGGGGAAAAGAAGCAGTTTTCGCTCAAGCCATCCCGCTTCCAGAGGACGGCGCCGGAGGCGGTATCGAAGGCACAGGCATCCCCTCCGGAGGTGACATGCAGTGCCAATGCCCCGTCGGGGCTCTCCAGAAGGCTGCCCAGGGTGGTGCCGGAGACCACCTGATTGACCCACAGGGTCTCCCCGGTCTCCGGGTCGATCCTTTCATAGCCGCTGCCGTCCCGGCTGCCCCGCCAGACGGCCCTGCCGTCAATGCTCAGACAGCTCGAAGGCATCTGAGCGGGAGCGCGTTCCCAGTCCGCTTCCCGGTACCAGAGCATCGATCCGGTCCGCGCGTCCCATTTGGACAGATCCCCTGTCGCGGACTGCAGGAACAGAGCCTTCCCGTCCGCGCTGAAAAAAGCGGTCCTGATCCGGGTCGCCCCGCCGGGAAGATCCAGGGTCCTGGCCCCGGGCAGAAGGGGATCCGCGTCTTTCCTGAGGGCGGAGATATCGATCGTATCATCGAAGAGGAGGGCGATCTTGTTGCCCTCGTGCAGGAACATGTACGGGTCATAGCCGCCCCACTGGGCCGCCAGAGGGGCCGACGGCGTCAGCGTCTCCCTGAGCAGCCGGCCGTCCGAAAAATCGTACAGCCGGATACCGTCGTCGCAGCAGGCCATCAGGCAGCTCTTCTTTTCGCAGTACCAGATCTCACGGATCCTGCCGGGGGACTCAAGGCGGTACACCTCTTCCCCCGTTATAAGATCCATCAGGCATCCGTTTCCCTCCTCGTCGGTGAGGAGCAGAGCGGAAGAGGTGCCCTTGATCCCGGCGGCGGCACGCCAGGCGCCTTCGATCGTCCTTTTGAGCCGGCCGGTGTTCACGTCATAGAGGCGCAGCGCGCCTATCGTATCCAGCACGGCCACGCTCGTCCCCCGGTAGGGGAACACCGCCGCACGGATGCCGCCCTCCATGGGGATGGCGCACAGGGCCTCCGCCCCGTCCAGGGGCACATTCATGCTCATGGACGGCAGACGGAACACCGCCGCGCGCCTGTCCTGCCCGGGCAGGGGATCCTCCAGCCAGGCCAGCATATATTTGCCGCCGGCCTCCTGGACGATCCGGTCGGCATAGAAAGGTTCGCCGTTCAGCGTGTAGAGCACCGTGCCGTACCGGTCATTGAACATCTGCTTCTCCCGCCCGTAAAAGACGGTGTCCCGGCTGTTGTTCAGGATCTTTTGGGCACGGCTGTATCCCATTTCCCGGGCCAGCGCGAGCAGGTCCCCGTTATAGTCCGTGATCTCGCCGGCCGACAGTATCAGCCGGTACTTCTCCCCGTTCCCGCCGTTCAGGATCAGCTCGTCCGCGCCCTCGTGCTCACTGGAGAGGCCCACCTCCACAGGATCGAACCCGGTGACCGTCATCTCCGGCGTGACCGCGTGGATCAGCACATAATCGTCCCGGGTCCTTCCCGGCAGGGTCAGAGCCACCCGCAGAGCGCTGACGGCGCTCAGTGAGACGGGCTCATCCCCGTCCGGATCCTCCGGCAGGCCCTGAAGCGCCAGGCGCGCCGCTTCCAGGGGCCGGTCCGCGTCGACGGCATCCCAGGCCCGGTCCGTGTAGTACGCGGCCGTCTTCTCAAGGGCGTTGTTCCTTTCCCTCAGGGCCAGCTCTTTTTCACGCAGGGCCTCATCAGTGGCCTGTCGGATGTGGTCGTTGTTCCGCGCGATCATATCGGCGGTACGGAGCGTGTACAGGCCCAAGCCGAACACCGCCGCGGCAAGGCACGCGGATACACCGGCCGCGCGGATCAGGCGGAAGGCGCGCTCCGCCGCCGCCACCGTTCGCTCGGCGGTGCCGGACATGCGGGAAAGGAGCCGGCTCACCAGCGCGTCCGCGGCGCGCCTCAAGTCCCGGCCCTCCAGGCCCCTTAAGTCCCCCGCCGGCTCCAGATCCCGGATGCTTTCGGGCATGGCGGTGTCCGGGGTACCGCTGAGCAGCACCGGCAGGATACGGTCTCTCCTCCCCCGGGCGATCCAGTCCTCGACCTCCCGCAGGCACCACCGGGACTTCATGTATTCCTCCGAGCACAGGGGGATCAGCCAGCCGCTGTCCCTCAGGGCGTTCTCGATATCCGCCCCCAGATCCGTACTGGTGGGCAGCTCATCCGTGTCCCGGAACACCCTTCGTTTCCGGTCCAGCGGGCATCCCGCCGGCAGGTGATGGCTCTCCAGCCCCCTTCTCAAAAGGGCGGATATCCTCCGGTCCCGCTCCCGGTGCCGATAGCTGATAAAAGCGAGATAGCGCATGGGGCTTCCTTTCACAAAATGGCCGCGGCATCATCAGCCTGAGCAGACCGGGCGGTCAGCACCCTTTCCTGCCGCTTTTATGATCCTCCAGGGAACAGGCTTCCGCGGAGCCGTACTCGATCAGCCCCGCGTCCTTCGGGTCCACGGAAACACGGCCGTCCTCGAACACGAAAGCCGGGATGCCCACGTCCCCGACCGCCTTCAGGTGATCGAAAACAGGGCATTTGTCCCGAAGACGGATGAACGCGCCCAGATCCCGGATATGCTTCCCGATATCGATGTACTCAAATTCGTCCTCCCGTCCCCGGATCTGCTCATGGATATAGTCACAGTAAGGGCATGTGGGCATCCCGTAGATCCTGATCATGGTATTTACCTCCCGTTATCGATCTTAAATGGATGTGTTCGGGACAAGTATATCAGAAAAAAGGGCCGACCGGAAGATAGTTTGATCCGTTCGGCTCCCGTGATCATACACGCTTTTATTTCCGGCCGGATGTGTTATAATGATCTCAGACCGATCCGCCCCTTCCTTTTCGATCACGCTTCGGGAGGCAGAACACATGCTCCGTGAAGATCCCCGGTACGTCCTTTACACATCGCTGCTGCGCCGGGAACTGGTGCCGGCCATGGGCTGCACCGAGCCCATCGCCGTGGCATACGCCGCCGCAAAAGCCCGGAGCCTGCTGGGAAGTATCCCGGATCGGGTGGAGATCCTGTGCAGCGGCAGCATCATCAAGAACGTCAAGAGCGTGGTGGTGCCCAACACCGGCGGGCTGAGGGGCCTGGAAGCCGCGGCCGCGGCGGGCATCGCGGCCGGTGACCCGGAGAAGGAACTGGAGGTCATCTCCGACGTGACGGAAGACAAGTTCCCCCTGATCCGGGATCTGATGTCCCGCGCCGATATCAAAGTGGGGCATCTCACCGGAGACCGTGTCTTTGAGATCCTGATCACCGTGAGCGGCGGCGGCCACACCGCCTCCGTCCGGATCACGGACACCCACACCCACATCACCCTCCTTGAAAAGGATGGGGAGGCGCTGTACGAATGCGCCTCCGGCGAGGGCGCCGACGGCATCGAGCCGAAGCGCGCGATGCTCACCGTGGCGGATATCTACGATTTCGCGAAGACCCTGGATATCAGGGACGTGAAAGAGCCGCTTTCCCGCCAGATCGCCTGCAACATGGCCATCGCGGAGGAAGGGCTGAGAAACCCTTACGGCGCCAGTGTGGGCCAAACGCTGCTCCTGTTCCACGGCGGGGATAACGCCCCGGTGGAGATCAGGGCCCGGGCCTGGGCCGCGGCGGGCTCCGACGCCCGCATGCACGGCTGCAGCCTGCCGGTGGTGATCAATTCCGGCAGCGGCAATCAGGGCATCACCGTGTCCGTGCCCGTGGTCATCTACGCGCGGGAGCTGGGCGCTTCCGAGGAGACGCTGTACCGTTCCCTGGCGCTGTCCAATCTCATCGCCATCCAGCAGAAAAGCTATATCGGCACCCTTTCCGCCTTCTGCGGAGCGGT
>CADCQZ010000448.1 GCA_902803675.1 uncultured Eubacteriales bacterium | reverse complement strand
TCCAGAAGGCAGAGGGTGTCCATCTCCATCCTCTCCTTAAAGACCATCAGCGCGCTCTCCCCGTTGGACCGCTCCCGGACACTTTGGCCGGAGCCCTCCCGGACGAACCGGCTCATGGTCTTGCTCCTCGCCCGGTTGACCCGGCGGAGCCGGTCCAGATCCTCCAGGGAACGGAGGTGGAACGGCCCGTCCTTCAGATCGTAGTAATCCTCGATCAGCTGCTCCCTTTTGCGGTCGATGCCCTCGTTGACGGCCCGGATATCCAGCATCATGTCGAACACATCGTCACTGGTGATGATCCGGCTGCCCTTGGGGACCGCCTCATCCTGGGAGAAACGGCACTCATCCACGAACCGCCCGAAAAAGCGCGAACGGTTATAGGCGCTGGAGCGCTCAAGGCGCAGTTTCTCGGCGATCACGTTGAGCACGGTGCTCTTGCCCGACCCGTTCCCGCCGTAGAGGATCGTGACCGGCCGGAAGAAGATCTCGTTCAAACCGGCTCCGGGCAGGATCCCATAAGGGTACACGGTCTGGTCATAGGTCGTCCTGAGGCCGAAGAGAAAGTCAGACTCGGCTTCTGCCCCGGGAAAAAAGAAGGCGGAAAGGAACAAATGCCGCACCTCCCGAACACGATCGCAAATGACTGTTGCTTTTTGCCCCCGCAGCCGTTATGATGGGATCATCGATAAGACCGACCCGACTCAGGAGGCGTGACACATGACATTCGGTGAAAAACTGACGAAGGCCAGAAAAGAAGCGGGACTCACCCAGGAAAAGCTCGCCGAGCAGTTGGATGTGAGCTTCCAGGCCGTGAGCACCTGGGAGCGGGATGAGAACCTGCCGGACACGGACCATCTCGTCCGCCTGAGCAGGGTCCTGAACATATCCCTGGACGCACTGCTCAGGAACGACATCCCGCGCGGCTGGGAATTGGGGACCTACCCTTTCAGCCCGGACCGCACCTATACCCAGCTGAAGACGAAGGCGGACGCCCTGGGGCTCAGGCAGACCCGGGCGGCCCTGCCCCTGATGCGCGAAAAGCACGCCGGGCAGTACCGGTCCCCCCGGAAGGACAAGATCCCCTACTGCGTCCATCCCATGGCTTTAGCCTGCCATGCCCTGGCCATGGGCATCCGGGACGACGACATCATCGCGGCCGCGCTGCTGCATGACGTGGTGGAGGATACGGAAACGAGGCCCGAGGAACTGCCGGTGAACGACCGGGTAAGAAAAACGGTGATCCTCCTGTCCCACAACACCTACGGCACGGACAGGGAAAGCATCCTGCCGGAGTACTTTGCCGGCATCCGTTCCGACCCCCACGCGGCGCTCATCAAGTGCCTGGACCGGTGCGACAATCTGGAAACGATGGCCTACGGATTCACGCGGAGCAAAATGGCCCGGTATGTGACCGAGACGGAAAAATACATCCTGCCGCTTCTGGACGTGGTCAAATCGGTGCCCGAGTGGAGCGACGCGGTCTATCTGCTGCGCTACCGGATGCTGACGCTGCTGGAGACTCTCAAACGCCTGATCTGATCACACCTGTGCCCGCACCGCCGTTTTGAGAGCGACTTCCATCATGTCCCTGAAACCGTCCTGCCTCTCCGCGGCGGAGAGGGCTTCCCCGGTGAAGACATGGTCCGAGATCTGGAACAGGGCCAGGGCCTTCTTGCCCGCCGCCATCGCCGTCAGATAGAGGCCGGCCGCCTCCATCTCCACCGCCAGGTGCCCCAGGTCCCGGGCCTTTTTATTCACATCCGGATCCGGATGATAAAAGAAATCCGACGTGTAGACCGTGCCTACCCGGGCGCGCACGTCCATCTCCTCCGCCGCCTTCACCGCTTCCCGCACAAGTTCCCAGGTGGCGGTGGGCGCCATCACCCCGGGGAGCGGATAGCTCGATGCCATGGCGGAATTGGTGGAAGCGGACAGGGCCACGATCAGATCGCGCACGCGCACGTCATCCCGAAGGCCCCCGGCGGAACCGATGCGGATGATGGCCTCCACCCCGAAGAAATGATACAGCTCATAGGCGTACAGGGTGAAGGATGGCATGCCCATGCCGGAGCCCATCACCGACACCTCCCGGCCCTCGTACAGGCCGGTGTAGCCCAGCATGTTGCGCACGTCGTTGAACAGGACGGGGGCTTCAAGGTAGTGCTCCGCCACGTATCTCGCCCGGAGCGGATCTCCCGGCATGAGCACTGTTTTGGCGATATGGGTGCCTTCCTTCAGTTCGATACAGGCTGACGGGGATGATAGCATCATAGGGACCTCCTTGTCATGATCCGAAAAGCTCTTTCAGGTGAACGTCGAAGGGCGGATAGACGATGCCCCGGTCTGTCACGATCGCGGTGACCAGCTCGTGATCCGTGACATCGAAGGCGGGATTGAAGCAGCGGACGCCCTCGGGGGCCATGGGCTCGGTGTACCACATGGAACGTATCTCCTCCGGGTCTCTCATCTCGATGCGGATATCATCCCCGGTCGGGCAGGACATGTCGACGGTGGAAGCGGGCCCGAGGGTGTAGAAGGGGATGCCGTAATGCTTCGCCAGGACGGCCACGCCGGAGGTGCCGATCTTGTTGGCGAAATCCCCGTTGGCCGCGATCCGGTCGCAGCCCACGAAGCAGGCCTGCACCCAGCCGTTTTTCATGACCATGGAGGCCATGTTGTCGCAGATGAGGGTCACGTCCACCCCGGCGCGCGTGAGCTCCCAGGAGGTGAGGCGCGCGCCCTGCAGGAGGGGCCGGGTCTCGTCGGCGAACACCTTCAGGTCGATGCCCCGCTCCTTTCCCAGGAGCACAGGGCCGATGGCGGTGCCATATTTGGACGTGGCCAGGGGGCCGGCGTTGCAGTGGGTCAATATCCCGTCCCCGTTCCTGACCAGGGACAGGCCGTATTCCGAGATGCGGGCGCACATGAGGATGTCCTCGTCGTGGATGGCGAGGCTCTCACTTAGAAGGGCCTCCCTGATCCCGGAAACGCCCCTGCCGCTGTTCGCCCGGGCGGCGGAAAGCATGCGTGTGACCGCCCAGCTGAGATTGACCGCCGTGGGCCGCGCGGCGCAAAGATATCTCCCGATCTCCTCCAGGGCCGTGAGAAAAGCCCCGGGATCCCGCGTATCGATCCTGAGCCCCAGCACATACATGGCATACCCGGCGCAGATCCCGATGGCCGGGGCCCCGCGCACCGCCAGGGACCGGATGGCTGACGAAATATCCTCCAAGGCGTCCAGCGTCAAATAGTTCACCCGGCCCGGCAGGGCCCGCTGGTCCAGGATCACCAGGCTTTTCCGGTCCTCGGACAGATGCACGCTGCAGGCCATGCGGTCCTTTTCCATATCCGGCATGATCGTCACCCCCGGCTGTCATTTTGATCGTATCGCTGCCACTTCGTTCCATTATAAACGAGTCCCGGCCAAATTACAATCACAGCCGCGGCCCGGGCAGCGCCGGAACACCAATAAACACCTGCCGCACCCGGCAGGAAGGAGCAACCGATGGAAACAGTCTTTCACTATGATTCCCCCCTCGGGGGCATGACCATGGCGGGCCGCGGCGACGCACTCACCGGGCTGTGGTTCGACGGGCAGAAGTATTTCATGTCGGGCCTGACGGGCAAGGAGGAAGAAAAGCTCCTCCCCGTATTCGGGGAAACGATAAACTGGCTGGACAAGTATTTCGCGGGCCTCGCGACACCTCCCGTCCCGAAGACCGCGCCCCGGGGCACCCCCTATCAGAAGGCCCTGTGGGATGTGCTGTCCTCGATCCCTTACGGGGGCACCATGACCTATAAAGAAGCCGCGCTCGAGACAGCGCGGCGCATGGATCGAAAGCCCTGCCCCCGGGCCGCGGGCTCAGCCGCGGGGCGCAACCCCATCCTGATCATCATCCCCTGCCACCGCCTGATCGCTTCGGACGGAAGCATGGGAGGCTACGCCGCGGGCGTCGACAGAAAAATAAAGCTGCTGGAAGCGGAAAGGCGCGCGCGTTGGGATATCAGTGCCAGGTGAGCGCTTCGGGACTGATCTTTCCCTTCAGGTGCTCCCGCATGAATTTGACGTCTTCCTCGGGCACGTACACCGTATAGGTGGTGATGCCCGTCTTGAAGGTGAACTCGTTCCCCCTCACATACGCCTCTTTGACCTTGCTGTAGATGATGAACGCGTCGCCGCCCTTGGTGGCGTGCTTGTGGCGGATGCACTCGTCGTCCATCGTGTAGCTGCGGGAATCGAACCCGAGGGTGAGATACCCGATCAGGGCCGGAAGCCCGACCATCATGCCGTACAGGAGGATCAGGTAAGGCCAGATCTGACCGAACCCGATCAGGACCGTCATGATGACCGCGATGACGGTGGTGATCAGGGACGCGATCCCGATCATGGTGATCCAGTGATCCTTCGCCTGATCCCTCGAGAGCTGGTACCGCCAGTAATAAACGCCGTCCTCCATCAGGGTAACACGATCCGGGTAATCCATAATGACCTCCTCAGGCCGCCGAGGGGCAGCCTGTTTTTTTTGATATCGTCACAGTCCCATTTTTTGAAGGATCCCGTCCGCGGTCACTCCGGGATGGGTCACATACAGCCTGGCGATCCGCTCCGAGAGCGTAGGATCCAGCCCGTGCTTCTCCGCGATCCGCTCCGGCGGTATCCCCTTCGCCGTTTCCCGCATCACGATATCCACCGCGCGGCGGATATCCCCCGCGCCCGACGGGGACTCGCTGCGCTTCCGGGGCAGATCGATCCGGGCCGCGCTCAGCCCCCCGGCCGTGACGGTCAGCACCGCCAGAGTGCACGGAAGAGTGAACCGGGCCGGGCCGCAGCTGCCGGGATCCAGAAGAAGAGTGCGCCTGCCGCCGGGAGATGAAATGATCTCCTCCAGGCTGTACTCATGAGTGTGCCCCGTCACCACCAGATCGTAGGGGCCCAGGTCCTCCGGCAGGTGCTTTTTCCTGTGCGTCATGAACACCCTGAAGCCGTACAGGTCAAGATCGAGAGACTCGGGCAGGGGCTCGGGCCAGTCCCTGTCGCAGTTCCCCCTCACCGCCCGGACCGGGGCCACGGCCCTGAGGCGGTCCAGGATCTCCCGCCGGGTCACGTCCCCGGCATGGAGGATCAGGGAACAGCCTTCGAGCGCCCGGAGCGCTTCCGGCCGCAGCAGGTCATGGGTGTCGGACATCACGCCCACCCTGACCGGCTCTTGAAATACGGGACCCGGCACATCTTACACCCCTTTTACGCGCGCTGACAGCGCGCCGCCTTCCCGGATATTATCCCACGTCAGCAGGATGCCTGTCAATAAAACGATCAGCCTGGCCCTACTGGCGCTTTGGAGGCGGAGGTGATATACTGGTCAGGCATCACGGACCCAGGGCTGCCGGATCAGGCACAGCCTGACCGGTCGACCGTCAGACAAGGAAAGGACCCGCGCGCCGATGAAGAAAACATACATCACCACGATGCCGAACCATATAGGCGCATTTCTCAGGGCCAGCGAATGCTTCGCTTCCCTCGGGGTGAACATCACCCGCGTGAGCTATAACAAGGCGGTGGATTCCCACACGCTGTTCATCGACGCGGAAGGAGAACCGCGGCAGCTGGAAAAAGCGGACCGGGAGCTCGAAAAGATCGGGTATCTCGGATCGGAGAAGAGCGGGAACAGCGTCGTGCTCCTCCAGTTCATGCTCCGGGACGAGCCGGGCGGCGTGACCGAGGTGCTGAGGCTGATCGACCGCTGGCAGCTGAACATATCCTATATCAGCTCCCAGGAGAACGGCACGAAGTTCCAGGCCTTCAAGATGGGGCTTTTCGTGAGCAGCGAGGAACGTTTGAAAGCCTTCCTGCGCGAGGTGCAGGGCCTGTGCCCCGTTCAGGTGCTGGACTACGACCGGTCCGAACGGGTATTCGACAACAGCATCTTCTATCAGTCCTTCGTATCCGGCCTGATGAAGCTGACGGGCCTGCCGGAGGAGGAGCGCGACGGACTGCTGGTCAATTCCAACCTGGTCATGCAGATGCTGGACGAGAAAGGCCTCTCCCCCTTCAAGACCTTTGAGAATATCAGCCGGTTCGCCGAGCTCCTGTCGGCCTGCCGCTCCGGCGCGTTCTCTCCCCGGATCACCCGGTATGAGATCACGGATCTGACACAGATCACCCTGATCGAGCCTCCCTGCGGGAGCAATACCGCCATCATCCGGAGCGGCGGGGAAACGCTGTTCATCGACAGCGGATACGCTTTGTACCGCGAAGAGATGCTGAAACTGTTCCGCGGCCTGGTCCCGGGATTCGATCAAATGAGAAAGCGGATCTTCATCACCCACGCGGATGTGGATCACTGCGGCCTGCTCCCCATGTTCGACGAGATCCTTTCCAGCCGGAAGAGCAGGGACTGCCTTGAAAGAGAATACCGCGGCGAGAACGGATACCGGGAGCTCAACCCCCTGCACAAGCCCTATATCAGTATCTGCAAAGCGCTGACCTTCTACCGCCCGCCGGAGCCCGAAAAGATCCGCGCGCTCTGGGATACCCAGGGCGAGCAGCGGGATCCCCTGGAGCAGATGGGCTTTTTCGATGTGGGAGAACTGCATTTTGAGGTCTATCAGGGACAGGGCGGCCATCTGCCCGGGGAGACCGTGCTGATCGATTACGCCCATCACCTGGCCTTTACCGGGGATATCTACATCAACATGCACGGCATGACCCGGGAACAGGCCGCGTACAATCAGTACGCGCCGGTGCTGATGACGAACGTGGATACGGACCCCGCGCTGTGCTCCCGGGAGCGTCAGGCGGTCCTGCAGCGGCTCGGCCTGGGAAAATGGAAGATATTCGGGGGCCACGGCATCATGAAAGAGTATAATCTGCAGATGGAATGAACTTCCGGATGACGGTCCATCGTCATCCGGTCATGTACCCGCTGTCATACGGAGGGAAGAGAAATGCTGGCATATATCTGGCCCATCGCGCTCGTAGTGCTTTCGAACGTGGTCTATCAGATCTGCGCGAAATCGGTCCCGGAAGGGATGGATCCCTTCGCGTCGCTGACCGTCACCTATCTCGTCGGCGCTGTCGTCAGCGCGGTGCTGTACTATGTGTTG
>CADCQZ010000447.1 GCA_902803675.1 uncultured Eubacteriales bacterium | reverse complement strand
GATGCCCTTATGCTTTTGGGCCAGGTTCCTCACCAGGGTGGATTTCCCCGCGTAGGACGTGCCGATCACGAAATACACGTTTTTAAGATCCATGGGCCCTCCTCCGGGGACGCGCTCAAAGGCCCCGGGCCGCGGCTTCCCGGACGCTGTCCCAGTCACGGCACCTGAAGTAGCCGGGGCCCGGGAAGACGGCGTCCCGGTTCCACGGCCGGTCGAAGACCAGCACCTTCAGGCCCGGCAGATGGGAGAAGTATTTGAACGCGAGGGGGGAGTCCTCCACGGCGATGTCGAACCGCATCTTCAGAAAATCCTCCATCGTGAGGCTGAATACGCTGTCTTTCGTGCCGTTTTCCCGGCCGTACTTGTCAAAGCAGTACACCGGCACGTTTTTGAGCCCGTGCCCGTCCAGCCATGCCCTTGACGGCCCGTAGGAAGAAAAGGGGCGCCCGGTGATGACCGATACGCGGTGCCCTTCTTCGATCCAGCCGTTGATGACTTGGGAGGCCCCGGGGGTCTCCTCATAGCTTAAAAGCTCCTCCGGATCGTGGCCCCGCAGGAGCAGGATCTCATACTGCTCATCCGTCAGGCCGAAGGACTTCTGCATATTGAAATAGCGCATGTCCTCATAGGGGACGCGGACGCCGAACAGGCGGCGCGCCAGGGCGGCGAAAGCCCGGCCGGTCTCGCACAGGCAGTCGTCGAAATCCACGTAGATATCCATGGGCGAATGATCTCCTCCGGTGCTTTTACTTTTTCCCGGGCCTCACCGTTTGAGAAAGGCGATGATCCCCTCCGGGATCTCCGGGTTTCTGAAGCTCCCGTACCCGATGTCGAGCTGCGTCAGGGCGATGGAGAAGTTCACCGCCATCAGCTCCTCCGGGTCCTCCACGTAGCTCGTGTTGCGGCCCACCACGTCCCAGAAGTCCTCCACCTCATCCACCCGGTAGACTCTCGAGCCGTCCAGGGGGACGATCCCGGAATAGATCCCGGAGAAAAAGGTGTCCCCGGGCTTTTCAAAGACCGAGTCCGTCATAAAGAGCAGATAGCAGTCCTTCTTTTCCCCGCCGATGGTGAACGTGGCGCAGCTGTCGTGGTGCTCCACGTCCGGGTTGGCGATGACGTTTTCGAGGATCTCCTCCGGCACGGGGATGTCCTCATCCAGCACGGTGAAATGGACCAGGGAATACAGCGCCTGCCGGTACTCGGGGAATTTGCGGGACAGGCAGTGGGAGATCTCGTGGGTGACCAGTACCCGGAACGGTTCATCCGGATACTCCGACGCTCGCAGGGTCCTGGCGTTGATGAAGATCGTGCCCCCGCTGGTATACCCGGTGGAGCCGAGAGCTTCCTGCCCCATGGTCTTCACGAAGGTGAGCTCCCCGGGATCGGGCAGCTTCAGGCCGTGCCGCTCCAGCAGATCCTTCAGCCAGGCGAGGGTGTCCAGGACGCGCCGCTCCTCCTCCGGGGTGAAGGGGAGCACCTGATCTTCGGACCAGCGGATATAATCTTCCAGGGTGCCGTCCTTCTTCTGCAGGAAGAAGGCCAGAGCCTTCTTTCTGATCTGCTCGTGGAACAGCGTGCGGCCGCGCATCAGCTGCCGCCCTTCCTCCACGGAAGCGCAGCGCGCCGTGAGGGAGGTGGTCCACACCGTTTCCGTCGGGGCGGTCTCCGCGTATCCCGCGGCCAGGGAGATCAGAAGGGCCAGCACGGCGGTGAGAGCGAGAGCGCGTTTCATATCGTTTTCCTCCTTTGCAGGGGCCCGGGGCCGTCACCGGCCGCGGCGGGCTTTGAGATCATGGAGGGTGAGCCTGATCTCAAGGAGCGCTTCGGACAGGACATTGACGATCAGGCGCCGGGGATCGGACGGGGACGGCAGGGGCAGCACGGCCCTGAAGCCGGCGGCGCGGGCCAGGCGCAGCGCCCGGTCCATGTGATAGCCGCTGGTGATCAGCGTGACGGGCTTTTCGGGATCGGTCAGGCGGGCGGTGTTTCTGAAATTTTCTATCGTGTCCGCGGCCCGGTCCTCTTTGATCAGGGCTTCGGGGGGCACCCCGCGCGCGGTCAGGAGGTCCCCCATGACCTGAGCTTCGGTCCGCCCGTCCGGGCCGGGGTTCCCGCCGGTGAGGATGAGGGACGCGCCCGTGTGATCGCTGAGGTATTTCTCCGCCGTGTCCAGCCGGGAGATGAGCTCCCTCACAGGTCTTCCGTTTTCAAGGGCCAGCCCCAGCACGACGGCGTAGCGGGAGGGCCCGTCCCGGCGGATGAAGCACCCGGCGGTGACCTTGGTCATGAAGAAGAGGATCACCGCCGATATGAGGACCACGCCGGCCCTCAGGCCCCACCCCGCGAATCTCAGCGCGGGGGGATCGGGAAAGGTGAACAGGCCGAAACGAAAATCCAGGGACAGGAAAAGGAAAATGCCGCAGGCGAGGAGCTGATGCCTCATGAGCGCGGCATAGGGCTTTTTGAGCACGATCCCCCGGATCCGCCGGAGCATGACGGCGGCTGTGCCGGCCGTGAGCGCGGCGGACAGCGCGATCAGGATGTTCCCGATGATCCGGTCCATGATCATGGGTGAAAGCGCCTCCGATCTCAAGAGGGTCCTGTTATTCCAGGGT
>CADCQZ010000446.1 GCA_902803675.1 uncultured Eubacteriales bacterium | reverse complement strand
TGATGCTGCTGCACGGCGGCGGCCTCAACTGGTGGAACTACCGGGAGGAAGCGTTCCTCCTGGCGGACACATATCACGTGATCCTGCCGGTAATTGACGGGCACGCGGGGAGCGATCGACGATTCACCGCCATCGGAGACAACGCGGACGCGCTGATCCGTTTCATCGACGACAGCCTCGGCGGCAGCGTGCTCCTGATCGGCGGGCTGTCCCTGGGCGGCCAGATCCTGACGGAGATGCTGGCCCGGGGAAAGGATATCTGCCGGTACGCCCTGGTGGAGAGCGCCGCGGTGATCCCCGACCCGGTCACCAACGCCCTGACCGGCCCGGCTTTCGGGGCGAGCTTCGGGCTCATCAAAAACAGGACCTTCTCGAAACTGCAGTTCGCCTCCCTGGGCATCCGGAAAGACCTGTTCGAGGACTACTACAGGGACACCTGCCTGATCGGCAGGGAAGATATGATCGCGTTCCTGAAGGCGAGCACCGCGTACCGGCTGGACAGCGCGATCGCCGGCACGAAGGCCAGGGTACATGTGTTCGCCGGGGAGAAAGAGGTCCGCAGGATCCTCAGGTCCGCGGACGAGATCTGCCGCGCGGTGCCCGGGAGCCGGAAGACGATCCTCAAAGGGATGGGGCACGGCGGCTTTTCCGTCAACCATCCGGATATGTACGTCCGGGCTGTGAGGGAGATCCTGAGCGGTGACTGAACCGTACGGCACAGGCAAAGGAGGATGACATGATCAGGACCGTCGGCATCGTGAGCCTGTCCAGCGGCGTTATAGGCGAGAGCTTCGTCAGGCACGAGGTGGACATCGGCCTTGAGCGCCTGCGCGCCGCGGGGCTCCGCGTACACTTCATGCCCCATGCCCTCAAAGGCCTTCAGTATATCAAGGACCACCCCGAGGCCCGGGCGGCGGACCTGACGGACGCCCTCCGGGATCCCGAGATCGACATGATCCTGTGCGCCATCGGCGGGGACGATACCTACCGGCTGGCGCCGTACCTGTTTGACGGCGGGGAGCTTGAAAAAGCCGCCCGGCAGAAAGTGTTCCTGGGCTTTTCCGACACGACGATCGACCATTTCATGCTGCACAAGGTGGGGATGAAGACCTTCTACGGGCAGAGCTTCCTGGCGGACGTGTGCGAGATCGGGCCGGGGATGTATCCCTATTCCCAAAGATATTTCGACGAGCTTACGCGCACCGGCACCATCCGTGAGATCACGCCCGCCGACACCTGGTATGAGGAGAGGAAGAGCTTCGCGCCCTCCGAGGTGGGCACGCGGCCGCCCGAACATCGGGACCGGGGCTTTGAGCTGCTCCAGGGGCCGCCCAGGTTCTCGGGGAAAATACTGGGCGGCTGCATCGACTCGATGCTGGACATGTTCGACGGGGAGACATATCCGGACATGCCCGTGATCTGCCGGAAGTACGGCCTGTTCCCCCCGAAGGAGGACTGGGAGGGCCGCATCCTGCTGATAGAGACCAGCGAGGTGAAGATGCCCCCGGACAAGTACCGCAAGGCCCTTGAGTATTTAAAGGAGGCGGGCGTATTCGCCGCCGTCAGCGGCGTGCTCGTGGGCAAGCCCATGGACCGGATCTGGGAAAACGAGTACAGGGAAGCGCTCAGGGACGTGACCGCCGATCCAGAGCTCCCCATCCTGTGCAATATCAATATCGGCCACGCCCAGCCCCGGTGCATCATCCCCCTGGACATCACCGCACACGTGGACGCGGAAAAACAGGTGATCCGTTTCGGGGACTGAACGAAGAGCAAAGAAGTGTGGAGGGTGAAATGGAAAAGGGACTTTTGAGGGAAGCGCTCGTCAAGTATCTTTCCGGCGTGATCCTCCTGGGCGCGCTTTTGTTCCTGCCCGCGGGGACTTTCGCCTGGAAAAACGCGTGGCTGATGATGATCCTGCTGTTCGCGCCCATGCTCATCGCCGGTCTCGTCATGTATCTCAAGGCGCCGGCCCTGCTCAAAAGCCGGCTGGACGCCAAAGAGAGCCGGGGCGGGCAAAAGGCCGTGATCCTGATGAGCGGGCTCATGTTCCTCGCCGCCTTTATCCTGGCGGGGCTCAACTTCCGGTTCCGATGGATCACGATGCCCGGCTGGACCGTGGCCGCGGGCGCCGTCGTATTCGTGCTCTCCTATGCCATGTTCGGCGAGGTGCTGCGGGAAAACGCCTACCTGTCCCGCACCATCGGTGTGAGAGAGGGCCAGAAGGTGGTGGACACGGGGCTGTACGGCGTGGTGCGCCATCCCATGTATTCCGCCACCGTGCTGCTGTTCCTGAGCATGCCGGTGATCCTGGGGAGCCCGATATCCTTTGCGGTGACGCTCGCGTACATCCCCATCATCGTCAGGCGGATCCTGGATGAGGAAGAGGTGCTCAAACAGGAACTGGAAGGCTACGAAAGCTATATGGAAAAGGTGCAATACAGACTTATTCCGCACCTGTGGTGACATAAAGATCTTGGGGAAAGGGGCTATATGAAACTCGCGATCGTGGAGGACGACAGCGCTCAGGCGCGGACCCTGGCCGCGTACTGCGAAAAATACGGTGCCGAAAAGGGCGCGGATATATCCGCCGTCCATTTTGACGAGCCCTCGGGTTTTCTTGAAAAGTACAGGGGCGGGTTCGACGCGGTGTTCATGGACATCGTGATGCCGGTGATGGACGGCATGGAGTGCGCCCGGCGCCTGAGGAAGATCGACGAGGACGTGGTGCTCTGCTTCGTGACCACCATGGCCCAGTACGCCGTGAAGGGTTACGAGGTGGGGGCCTTCGACTTTATCATCAAGCCGGTGAGCTACGGTGAGTTCGCCATGAAACTGGACCGGATCGCCCGGCTGCTGTCCAAGCGCCGGAGCGAGGCGCTGATGATCGTGAGCCGCAGCGCGGTGCGCAGGGTGGATGTGAAGGATCTGATGTATGTGGAGGTGTACGACCACATGCTGATCTATCACACCCGGGACGGGGACATCGAGGCCCACGGGAAGCTGGCCGCCCTGGAGCAGGACGAAAAGTTCCGAAGGTTTTTGAAGGTGTCCCCCAGCCACCTGGTCAGCTGCGACCACATCACGTCGGTGGCGGAGGATCATATGACCGTCGGCGGGAACAGGATCCCGATATCCCGCCGACGCCGGAAGGAATGCCTGGAAAAAATGGCGGAGCTCCTGGGAGGAGGGCTTTTCTGATGTGGTATATCAATTATTTTCACCTCCAGATCCTGGCCCTGGAGCTGCTGCTGTGCATGAAGATCCCCGGAAGAAAGCTGTTCTGGCTGCGGCTGATCCCCGCCGCGGCCCTCTACTGCGCGCTGCCCGCGCTGGTGCCCGGAGGGTTTTTCGCCCCCTTCCTGGTGACCGGTTGGTTCACCTTCGGGTTCATGGCGGCGATGGTGCTGTCGGGGCTGCTGCTGGGCTTGAGCTTCAGGATGAATGTAAGGCAGGTGGTGTTCTACTGCTGCGTGGCCCACACCATCCAGCACATGGTCCACTGCCTGTACCGTCTCACGGGGCTCGTGTTCTCTCCGCCCTTTGACGTGCTCGAGGCCGTCCAGTTCGTCATCATGACCGGGGCCTGCGTGATCGTGTTCCTGATCCTGCGGGACCGCTTCCGGGGCAGCGAGACCGTGGACGTGCCGTCCGGTCACGTGATCTGGTTCGGGATCGTGTCCACCCTGATCATCTATGTGATCAGCTACTGGACCACCTCCAGGGAGACGGAGACCATCGGCCTGACGATCTTCGACCTGTTCGCCTGCGCCCTGCTGCTGGTCATCCTGCTGGATGTGTTCCGCCTGCGCCGGGCGGAAAGGGACCAGATGATCATGATGCGCCTGCTGCGCCAGGAACAGGAGCAGCACGAGCTGAGCCGGGCCACCATCGACGTGATCAACCGCAAGTGCCACGACCTGAGGCACCAGATCGCCGCCCTGAGGCACATGAGCGCTCCGGAGCAGGAAAAGAGCATCGCCGAGCTGGAGGACGCGGTGCTCATCTACGACCGGTTCCCCAAATCCGGCAATGAGGACGTGGACATCATCCTGGCGGAAAAGGGCCTGCTGGCGGAGAAGAAAGGCATCGCCATCCGCGGCATCGTGGACGGGGAAAAGCTGAAGTTCATGGGCATCGAGGACCTGTACTCCCTCCTGGGCAACGCCCTGGACAACGCCATCGAGGCCGCGGGGAAAGAGGAGGATCCCTCCAGGCGCATCATCACCCTGCACGCCGCCGCGAAGGGCGCGCTGTTCGCCATCCATATCGAGAACCCCTCTTCCCGGCAGCCGATGTTCATGGACGGCCTGCCGGTGACCGACAAGCAGGATACGGACTTCCACGGCTTCGGGATGCGCAGCATGCGCTATATCTGCGAAAAGTATTCCGGGGCCCTGACCACCGGCTGGGAGGACGGGATCTTCAGCGTGGATATGCTGTTCCCCTTGGGGGAGGACGCCCCCGCCTGATCTCCCAGGCGCTCATTTGACCACCTGCGCATGAAAAACGACCATCTGCGCAGTGGGTCTTTTTTTATTTTCCGGGATGGATTAGGATGTTTTCATACAAAAGGGCGGGGAGGACCCTGCCCGGAAAAAGGGAGGAGACAGCCTTGAAAAATTCCAAGCTTTGGTCGGGCCTGACTTCGATCTTCGCGGTCATCCTGGTGATCGCCCTGGTCGGCAACACGCTCGCCACCGCCAACGCCAGCTACATCAACTCCGCTTTGGGCATCAACACCGCCCGGGTGGTCGAAAAGGGCACCGCCCCCGCCGATACCACCTACTATAAGAGCCAGTTCGGCGCCTTCGACGACGCCGAGGCCCAGGCCCGGGCCATCGCCGCGGCCCTGGAGCAGAACGTGAACGAGATGCGGGAAGGCGCCGCGCTCCTTCTGAACACGAACGACGCCCTGCCCCTCAAGGACGAGACGAAGATCACCGTGCTCGGCCACGGCGCCGTGGATCCCGCCTACCAGGCGTCCTCCGCCGGCACCAAAGTGTCCACCGGCGCGATCAACGCCATCGACCTGAAGACCGCCCTTGAAAACCAGGGCTTCACCGTGAACACGGTGCTCTGGGACGCGCTGCTCAAAGGCACCGCCGCCCGCGGCGTGCTCACCCAGGGCTGGGGCGGCATGACCGTCTCCGTGACCGGCTCCGCCGCCGGCAGTGAGGAGAACAAGGCGTTCTACGAGCAGTACACCGACAGTTTCGCCGAGTATCCCGACGCGGCCGTGGTGGTGTTCACCCGGGAAGGCGCCGAGGGCACCGACCTGATGATGCAGGACAAGGACGACGAGGGCGGCTCCGCCGAACCCATCAGCTCCCTGGCGCTGCACAAGAACGAGCGCGATCTGCTCGAACTGGCCCGGGCCAATTTCAAGAAGGTGATCGTGCTGCTCAACAGCCCCAACCAGATGGAAGTGCACGAGATCAAGGAATACGCCGACGCGATCCTGTTCATCGGCTATCCCGGCCATCAGGGCTTCACCGGTGTGGCGGAGATCCTGCGCGGCGCCGTGAACCCCTCGGGCAAACTGGTGGACACCTACGCCACCAGCTCCCTGTCCGCCCCCTCGGTGGTGAACTCCGGCACCGAGACCCCCCAGTTCGCCAACGTGAATGAGATCAACGCGGCCATCGGCGATGACGAGAGGGCCGAGTACATCTCCTTCCAGGCCGAGA
>CADCQZ010000445.1 GCA_902803675.1 uncultured Eubacteriales bacterium | reverse complement strand
GACAAGGTCATCCTGGTGGGCGGCTCCACCCGTATCCCCGCGGTACAGGACGCCGTGAAGAAGCTCACCGGCAAGGAGCCCTTCAAGGGCATCAACCCCGATGAGTGCGTCGCGGTAGGCGCGGCCATCCAGGCCGGCGTGCTGGGCGGCGAGGTCAAGGACGTGCTGCTTCTGGACGTCACCCCCCTGTCCCTGGGCATCGAGACCGAGGGCCACATCTTCACCCGCCTCATCGAGCGCAACACCACCATCCCCACCAAGAAGAGCCAGGTCTTCTCCACGGCTGCCGACGGGCAGACCTCCGTTGAGATCCACGTGCTCCAGGGCGAGAGGCAGATGGCCTATGACAACAAGACCCTCGGCCGGTTCCAGCTCACCGGCATCCCGGCGGCTCCCAGGGGCGTGCCTCAGATCGAGGTGACCTTCAACATCGACCGCAACGGCATCGTGAACGTGTCCGCCAAGGATCTGGGCAGCGGCAACGAGCAGAAGGTGACGATCACCGCCTCCTCCAACATGAGCGAGGACGAGATCAACCAGCGCGTCAAGGAAGCCGAGCAGTACGCCGAGGCCGACAAGAAGAAGAAGGAAGAGGTGGAGACCCTCAACCGCGCGGATCAGATGATCTACGAGTTCGAGAAGCAGCTGCGCGACAACGGCGACAAGCTCTCCGATGAGGACAAGACCACCGTGCAGAACGAGATCGACGCCTTCAAGAAGGTGCGCGAGGGCAACGATCCCGCCGCCATCAAGACCGCCATGGAAGAGATGGCCCAGAAGGTCTACGCCGTGTTCGGCAAGATCTACCAGCAGCAGGCTCCCGATCAGCAGCCCCAGGGCGCGCCGGACAACGGCGGCCAGAACCCCGACGGCTCCGTGAACGGGGACGGCCAGGTGGATTGATCTTAAGATCGGATGACCCCGCGCCGCGAGGCGCGGGGGATCCCATCATAAAGGACAGGGAGAAATATGCCTGCGAAGAGGGATTACTATGAAGTGCTGGGCGTCTCCAAGGACGCCAGCGCGGAAGATATCAAAAAGGCTTACCGCAAGCTGGCCAAGGAATGCCATCCGGATCTGCATCCGGACGACAAGGAGGCCGAGGCCCGCTTCAAGGAGCTGAACGAGGCGAACGAGGTGCTTTCCGATCCCGAAAAGCGCGCCCGCTACGATCGTTTCGGCCCGGAGGGCGCTGCCCAGGGCGGTTATTCCGGCTATTCCGGCGGCTTCGATTTCGGCGGCTTCGGCGGGATGGGCGATATCTTCGAGCAGCTGTTCAACGGCGCCATGGGCGGTTCGTCCCGCCAGGCCAACGCGCCCATGCAGGGCAGCGACCTGCGGTATGAGCTGAAGATCACCTTCGAGGAGGCGGCTTTCGGCTGCGAGAAGAAATTCGATTTCATGCGCAGCGATATCTGCGACAGCTGCAAGGGCAGCGGCGCCAAGCCGGGCACACAGCCCAAGGCCTGCCCCACCTGCAAGGGCACCGGCCGCATGCGCGTCAACAACGGCTTCATGATCATGGAGCGCACCTGCTCCACCTGCGGCGGCCGGGGCAGGGTCATCAGTGACAAGTGTCCCGCCTGCGGCGGCGGCGGCCGGGTCCGGAAGAAGCACACCTGCACCGTCAGGGTGCCCGCGGGCATCAGCGACGGGCAGACCATCGTGATGAACGGGGACGGGGAGCCCGGCCTCAACGGCGGTCCCAGCGGCGATCTTTTGATCGTGATCACCGTCCGGCCCCACAAGATCTTCAGGCGCCAGGGCAACGACCTGTACCTGGACCTGCCCATCTCCTTTACTCAGGCGGCGCTGGGCGCGGACGTGGATGTGCCCGTGCTGGGCGGAGGCACCACCAAGTTCCATATCCCGGAGGGCACCCAGAACGGGGCCCGGTACCGGATCAGGGGACAGGGCGTGCAGCAGCTCAGAGGGTCCTCCCGGGGCGACCTGGTCATGGACGTCAGGGTGGAGATCCCCAAGCGGCTCACGGAGCGCCAGAAGGAGCTGCTCCGGCAGTTCGAGGCGGAGAGCAACGGGCGCCAGTACGAGACCCGGAAGAATTTCCTGGATAAGCTCAAGGACGTGTTCAACTGACAAAAGCGGCGGGACCGGTGTGTGCCGGTCCCGCGTTTTTTTGAGTCGGCGGGCGCGGCCGGGGGCATGCCTTGACGACGGGACGCAAATGCATTATACTGATAGGCGGGTGGGAGCGCAGTGGCCGGAAGGGTCTGCGCTTTTATTTGTATCCGGCCGTCCCGCGGCCTTGAGGCGGGGGAGCGGAAGGCTTTTTCGCGCGACGTGAAAGGGAACAGACATGGATGTGATCTGGAAAGTGTTTTTTTCCTCGGGATACATTTTCAAAATGATCCTTTTCGCTGCCGTGTTCCTTTCGGCCGCCTGTCTGCACGGGGTCTTCTGGTCCCGGGCCCTCAAGATACGCGTCCACTGGGCGGAGCTTCCCGGCATCGGCCTGGTATCGGTCCTGGCGCTGGAGGAGCTCCTGTGCTGGCCCGTGGTGGCCTTCCGCCTGAGTTCGGGCCTTCTGACGGGCCTGACGGCGGCGGCGGTGCTCATCCCCGCCGCGGCGGCGCTGTGTCTCCGTCCGTCAGCGGATCCGGGCGCGGGGGAGAAGAGCGCCCGCGCCGACAGGCTCCTGGCCGCGGCCGTGATCGTCCTGGTGACCGCGGCGGCGCTGTATTCCGCCTTTGAGTACCGGGCCAACAACGATGATTCCCTGTACGTGAGCAATATCGCGCTCTTCGCGGTATCGGACCGGGTCAACCCTTACGACGCCAGCATGGGGGACGTGACCACACGGTCGATCCCCATGTATGACTTCCAGGTCTGGGAAGCGCTCCTGTCCGTTCCCTGCAGGCTCTTCGGCCTGGGGGCGGCCGAGACGGCGCACACGCTGGTGGTGATTCCCCTGATCCTGTGCTCCGCTTCGGCGTTTTTCAGCCTGGGCCGGGCTCTGACGGGCACCGCGCGAAAGGCCTGGCTGTTCCTGGCCGTCATGACGGTCTTCCATCTGGGCTGCAGGTCCATCGCCTACAGTGAGGGGGTCTTCCTCCTGGGTCGCGCCTGGCAGGGTAAGTCCGTGAACCTGGGGGTGGCACTGCCCGTCCTGTCGGCCATGGTGACGGAGCATTTCCGCCGGCCGGCCGGGGAAAAAGGACGCCCGGCGGTCCTTGTCTGGATGTGCGTGCTCTCCGGGATGGCGCTGAACGCCACGAGCCTGTATATCGACGGGTTCCAGCTG
>CADCQZ010000444.1 GCA_902803675.1 uncultured Eubacteriales bacterium | reverse complement strand
GGTGCTTTCCTTCCCCGGCATGGACTTTGGGGACGGCACCGCCTGGCTCCGCTTCAAGGCGGAAACGGACAGTGAGATGACCGTCGGCGTCATCCTGGACGATCAAGAAAGCGCGCCCGTCGTTTCGGTCACCTTCCGGCCGGTCAACAAAGAGGCGCGGCGGCAGGTACTGATCACCGGTGTCCACGACGTGTATATCGCGCTGAAAGGCAGCGGCACCCTGATCTCCTGGCAGGCCTTCGCCGCCCCCGAGGATATCGAGGCGGCCATACGCGCGGAAAACGGGACGGCTTATGACGACGCGGTCCCCGCCCGGTACTTGAGGCCCTGTGAGGAGGGCGGCACGGTGGAAAAGTTCACCTATGAGGGCCATGACTACACCGGCGCCGGAGCGGCCTATCAAAAGACCGCCTACGTGTACCTCCCCCATGGCTATGATCCCGCGCAGACCTATGACCTGCTGATACTGTGCCACGGCATCGGCGGCAGCGAGGCGGAATGGGGCCTTCCCTCCGGCGATTCCCGGGTGAAGAGGATCATGGACAACCTGATCGCCGCGGGCGAGATCCGCCCCTTCCTGGTGGTCACGCCCAACGGGCGCGCCGGAAAGGCCGGCAACGACGCCTTCTATCAGTTCGACAGGGAGCTGAGGAACGACCTTCTTCCCGCCCTGCAGGAGAGATACGCGGTGGACATCAGGGACCGGCACCGCTGCGCCATGGCGGGACTGTCCATGGGCGGGATGCAGACCGTGAACATGGGCCTGGGGAAATGCCTGGACCTGTTCAGCGCCTTCGGTGCTTTCTCGGCAGCCCCCACCACCAACACCGCCGCCGTGACCGCCGCGGTGCTCAACGCGTCGCCGGAGATGGACGTGCGGGTGTTCTACAGCGTGTGCGGCACGGAGGACACCGTGGCCATCCGGAGCGCCGAGGCGGCGGTGAACGGCCTTGACGGTTTGACCGGGCAGCTGAGCGAAAAGAACCTCTTCATCCAGTACATCCCCGGCGGGCATGACTTCAACGTGTGGTATCTGGGCTTTTACAATTTTGCCCGGATGATCGGCAGATAGTTCCCCGAAAACCTCAGGCGAACAGGGCTTTCGTCCCTTCAGGATCGAGCTGATCCAGGACGAAGGCCTTTTTTTTCAGTTCTTCCGGAACATACCGGTCGTACTTGTCCCGTTCCTCCGCGGGCGCGAGAGGGATGAGATCCTCCGGTGTGAGCGCGTTTATCTCCTCTCTCAGACCGGCCATAAAAGTTTCCGCGGGCAGCTCCGTCGCGATATGGATGCCCGTGCAGGCGTTATTGACCTCCATTTTTTTCACTTTGAGCCGTTCCCGCAAACGATTCGCGAGGATGAATGCGATCGTATCGGTGCGGCGCGTGCCGGCAAAGGGATGTAAAAGCAAGTCATTTTCACCGGTCACCGTCACCATTTTCTCAAGATCATACCGGCGGGCCGCGGCCCGGGCATCATTCAGAGCCCGGAGGGCTTTTTCATCCATATAAGGATATTCCGTATCCTCCAAAAGGACTTGTCTCATCCTCTCCATGACCCTGAAGTGGACGGGAGCCATGCTGCCGGTCCACTGCTTCGCCGTTTTGCCCTCCGCGGGGTCCACATAGATCTTCCTCTTTTCCGGATCGATCTTACGGACCTTCCAAAGCCGGCCCGCCAGCGCCAGGATACCTCCCGCCTTCGGCTTTTCGTCCACCTCCCCCAGAGCGCGGCTGCCGCTGATGACGCGGTACCCGCCCGGATCGGAGAACACGGAATAAAAGTCATAAAAACCCGCCAGCTTCTCACCCGCCAGGCCCGGGAGCAAGGTGCCCGCTTCCGTCTTTTCGATCAGGTCCTTTTCGATCATATATCTGAGCAGGGCCGCGTAATCCTCCGGAGGGACCTGCGTGAACGCCGGCAGTGAAAGGATCTGCCGCGCCAGCTCTCTCGCGGTGCGTTCCCCGCCCATCAGGCAGCTCAGGGTCTGGTGCACAAGGACGCTGAAGGGCGCTCTCTTCAAGGTGAAGGGTTCCACCCATTTTTCTTCCAGGTACAGCTGGATCTCGGCCGCGCAGCGGATCAGATCCCAGGGAAGGTCATCGAAGGGGTCCTCACCTTCGGGCCTGTTCATCGTCATGAAGCTCATCTCAGCGGGCGCGCCGCGCCGGCCCGAGCGGCCCAGACGCTGCACAAAACCGGAACAGCTGTCCGGCGCGCCCAGCTGCACCACCCGCTCCAAATGGCCCAGATCGATGCCCAGTTCCAATGTCTTGGTAGCGACAGCCGTGACCGGGCCTTCTGCCGAGCGCAGGGCCGTTTCCGCCTCGGCGCGCAGCGCCTTGGATATGCTGCCGTGGTGCACGTGAAAGGTATCCGGCTCATGATTTTCGGACGCTTCCCTTCTGAGAGCGGCCGCCGCCTCCTCCGAAGCCATGCGGCTGTTGGTGAACACCAGGCACCTGCGCCCCCTGACCTGCCGGTACAGTTCGCGGTACCGCGCGGCTTTAACGGCATCGGCGATCCCATCCTCCCCGGGCGGGGGAAGATCATCATGCCTGAGAGCGAGCAGAAGCTTCCTGCCCCCGGAGGGGCTCATGATGATCTGCGTATCCAGGGGCGAGCCTGCCCGGAGCCACTCCCCGGCCTCCCTGATGCTGCTGATGGTAGCGCTCAGGCCGATCCTGCGCACAGCCCTGCCGGCGAGCCGGTCCAGGCGGTTCAGCTGGCACTGGAGCTGGATCCCCCGGTCCGTGCCCATGAAGGCGTGGATCTCATCCACCACGATGAACTTCAGGTCACGGAACATGCGCGCCGCCTCCGCCCGGTGCAGCATCAGCAGCGCCTCCAGGGCCTCCGGCGTGATCTGCAGGATCCCGCCGGGATGCGCCATGGCGCTTTTCTTTTCGCTCTGCAGCCGGTCCCCATGCCAGGCGTAAAGGGGGACCCCCGCCTGATCGATCAGTGCCTGCAGACGCTTGAACTGATCATTGATCAGAGCCTTGAGCGGGCCGATGTATATCACGCCGAAGGAATCGGGAAGATCACGGATAAGCTCCGTCAGGATCGGGAAAAAGGCCGCCTCCGTCTTTCCCGAAGCGGTCCCGGAAGAGATCAGCACATGGTTCGGTGTGTCAAGGACAGCTTCTATGGCGCGCACCTGGATGTCCCGCAGCTCTTCCCAGTGATGATCGTAGATATATTCCCGGATAAAGGGGGCCAAACGGCCGAATGCTTCACTCATAAGTCATCGAAAACGGCAAACGCTTTGTCGTCAAGCTGATCGGGATCCTCCGCCGCGGGCTTTACCGTGACCCTGCCCGCGCGCATCAGGCTGTCGAAAGTCTCGCCGGGGTTCTGGCGCAGCAGTTCCAAAAGAGCGATGAAGTCCCTTGTCACCTCCCGCGGCGTCAGCAGCCGGTCCGCCCCGAGACGATCCACGGCTACCTGCATGAAATACACCAGCTGTTCCTGGGTGAGGCGGCTCTCCTGCCTGTGATGCGCGCAGAACACCTGCATCAGGTTTTCCAGCAGCAGATAGATCTCGTCATGGGTCAGGGTGGACAAGGGCAGGATCGGCCCGGAAACGTCTGTCAGGCCCTCCCGGTCCAGCCGGCTCGGCCGGAGCCTGGAAGCCAGCGCGGCGTAGCTGAACAGGCCGCGCCGCTCATCCTCCACCGCCTGGGGCGTACTGCCCACGAAAATGCCCAGGTATTCCGACCGGCCCTGCATGATGTCATTGAACATGCTCAGGAGCTTCTCGTAGTTGTTTTCCCGGGACACCCGGTTGGTGATCTTATACAGATTGACCTCCTCGTCGATCAATACCAGCATCCCTTTGTAACCCAGTTTGACGGACAGGCGCGCCAGGAGCTTCACGAACTCATACCAGGTATCGTCGGTGATGATCCGATACACGCCCAGAGCCGCGGCATCGGCTTTGCGTTCGTATTCGCCCCGGATCCAGCGCAGGGCCGCGCGCATCAGTTCCTCGTCCCCGGCGCGGTATCCCTGCCAGTACTTCAGAAGCACCTGCGCCAGATCGTGCCCGTACAGATAAGCCTGCATAGCGGCGGCCGTTTCCCGGATACGGCCCTCCACCGCGTCCATAAAGGCCGGATCATCCTCATTGGCGCCGGAAGACACCGCGGCGTTCCTCAGATCCATGATCCATTTCTGCAGAAGGCTCTCCGCTGCGTTTCCTTCCGGCCTCGTCCGGGTAGACAGGTGGGCGATCAGTTCCCGGTAGGTCTTGAGCCCCTGTCCGCGGGTGCCGGCAAGACGCCTCTCCGGAGACAGATCCGCGTCCGCCACGATGTAGTTCCGCTCCAGCGCGTGGCTGCGGGCCAATTGCAGCAGGAAGCTCTTCCCGCTGCCGTACCGCCCCACGATAAAGCGGAACGCGCCGCCCCCCTCGGCGATGTTTTCAAGATCACCGAGGATCGTTTCGACCTCTTTTTTGCGTCCGACGGCGATGTACTCGAGGCCGATATGGGGCACGACGCCCGCGGCCATGGAGTTGAGGATCGCCGAGGATATCCTCCTGGGAATGTCCATGTGATCACTCCTTTACAAGATGGTTGCTGATGATATCGGCATAATCTTCGTAGAATCCATCATCGCCGAGGATCAGATCCCCCACGGTGTCCTGAGCCAGGGCATTGATCTCATCCCGGAGCACGTCCGGCATGATGCCGCGCCGTCTGGCATGATCACCAAATACCTTCTCCCCCTTGAGGAGCGCTGCCAGCGCTTCCCTGTCGGCGGCGGCGAAGAAGCGGTCCCACCCGTCGGCGGATGTCTCCTCCGGGCCCGCCGTTCCCGGATCCTGTTCCGTTTTTTCTTCCGCCGGGAGCCCGGCAGCGTGCGTCCCGTGATCGGGCAGGCCTTCTTCCGGTCCCTCCCCATATCCGAGCAGCGCCCTGCGCACCGCCTCCGTCTCCTCCCGGAGGCGGACCAGCCTCTCGGGATCGAGCACCACCCGCGTCAGGGCGCTTCCCGTTCCGGGCTGCGGATCCTGTTTCCCATACGCCCTGTCCACAGCTTCCCTGAGCGCTTTTTTTACCGGATCCTTAAGATCGATCCCCTGAAGCAGGGAAGAGTACCCTTCCCTTTCCCGCAGAAGGTTTTCCGTATACCGGACCGCGTTCCTCAGAAACTCCCCAAGCCCGCGGCTGCCGCGATGATCGATCACACGGACCGTGTATTTTTTCGGATACGCGAACCGGGCGCCGTTGAATGCCGTCACTTCCTGAGTGCGCGGGCCTTGGGAGGCGTATTTTTCCAGGATACCGGTCCCCTCCGATTCGCGAAGATACCGGTCCAGGCTGTCCAGGGCCCCCGTGATCAGGCGTTCCGCTCTTTCCCTGTCCGTCTGCAGGAAAAACCTGCCGCGGGTGAACTTGTATCCGGTCAGATCCTCCAGGATCGGGCACGGGATCTCGAAGCGCCCCGTTTCCGCCGTTTTCGCGAGAGCTTCATCGATCGCGAGCCCGCTGAGGACGGGCGCGCCGCGCGTATGTTCAAGGATGTCCGTCCCGCAGGGATAAACGTGGATGAGATCCACCGTCCAGACGCTCAGTTCATGATCCAGGGCGGGATACCGATCCCGGTAGTGCCGCCAAAGCCCCATCAGCTGACCGTATCCCTCCGACGCGTCCCGGACCCCGATCAGGGCCAGGAGCTCATAGATCCGCACATGCAGATAAGCCGCGTCCGTCGCGGGGTACTCCCCGTGGGCGATCCTGTCCCGCAGGTAAAAGTACCACCGGCGCTGTGCCTTGTCCATCTGACGGTATTCCGGTGTGAAAGCGGCAAAAGGCACGTGTTCCGCCGGATCGCCGGGCCTGTCGGCCAGATTCAGCGCTTCTTTGAAGAAGTCCGCCTCCCGCTGCCCGATGACGCCGCCGGCGAAAGGGGCCTTCCCGCTTACCGCCGCAGCCGTCCCCTGCCCGGGCGCTGATACCGGTACCGGTCCCGGGGCCGGATGGAGACGCGCCGGCTCCGCGCGCAGTTCCGCCTCCGGCAGCTGGCCCGTGAACACATAGGGCGCGGGCAGTTTCACTGTCTCCCGGCAGTACCTGATCAGGAGCCGGCTCAAGCCCGACGACCGCCTGAGGCCCATCATGGACGTAATCCACGAGCCGGTCTCCGGCTGGGACCGGAACGGGAAAAACAGCTTCACGGCAGAACGGATCTTTGCCGCCCGCTCCACGCTGAGCCGTTCCCGAAGATCGTCATAGGCCGCCTCCGGCTCGATCATGACGGTGATATCCCACCGGACAGGGGGCGCTCCTTCCATGGCGGCTGCCTTTTCGTACGTTTCGAACCGGATCTTTTCCACACCGGGATACGACTGCCTGAGACACCCGATATCTTCCTCACGCCCCATAACCAGGATCCCGCAGTCCGGATACGCCGCGGCGTGTGCCGTCAGCACGGCCATGCCGTAGGCCGTGAACGCGTCGTACCCTCCGATCAGCCCGCCATTGACGCCCCAGTGGATCAGGAATCTCAAATGCGCCGCGGCGCACGCGTGTTTGTTTCCCCCTTCAGCCCACGGCGCTCCTTCCACGGTCATGCCCCGCCACAGCCCGTCGAGCTTGCGGCCGCCGCGATGGATGAACGTCTCCGTGTCCAGCCGGAAGGGCTTCGCGTCAGTCCGCCCGATGGCCGCTCCGGCCTCGTCCAGGCCCAGGGTCTCCAGATCGGACCGGCGCACCCATCCGGACTTAAAACGCGTGTACTCCCGCTCACGGGCCTCCAGGACCTCCTGCACCGTGAGCCTCTCCCGGCCGACACAGGCCACAGGAGACGCGTACGGTTTCCCGACGCCGCGCTTCTCCCGGGCCCTCACAGCCAGGATCCAGGCATACGGCGGTCTGATCCATCCATGCGTTTTTTCGAACACCTCCCGCTCCCCCCGGATCCAGGGCTTCCATGGATCATACCATCGGTCCAGGAACCTTCCCACGGCCTCTCCCTCCAGTACCGTATCCTTCTCCGGATCGGGAAGCACCGATCTCAACTCATCGGGCCGGATACCGGGACGGAGGACCCCGTCGGCCAGGACATGCCCCGGCACGGCCAGGCTGACGTCCACGGCCCCGGGCGGCACGGCCCAGCGCGGCGTGATGCCGACGCGGTCGAAAGCCACCGAATGCAGCGTCAGGGATACGTCAGGTTCGGGATCGTACACGATACCGCTCTTCAGGCGTATGCCCGCCCGGATGAAGGCCGGCAGGACATCCCTCGTGAACCCCGGAAGCTCCTCCCCCGGGATCCTCCGCTGTTTGAACAGCCTTAAATGCTCTCCCGACAGATCCGGATAGTGCCAGAGCTCGCATCCCCGGAGCAGCCAGCCCGCGGGGGTCTCCGATACGTTCCCGGGCAGCACTCTCTCAAGGCCGTCCCCGCATCGCACGTAGAGGACGAGAAAGTCCTCCGGCGGGGTCCGGAGCACTTTCAGGGCGGCCGCCTTTTCATCCACCGTGACCCTCAGATTCCTGTAGCGCAGGGCAGTGTCCCTCAGGCGCCCGAACAGCGCGCGGGCCTCGTCCAGCCGTGAGGGCGGCACGACGCACTGCGTGTCGCCGGCATGAGCGAAATAATCCCTGAGCCCGCTCAGTTCCGGCCATCTGTCCGTGACGGTGGCTACCGCGGCCGCTGCGCCGTCATAAAAGCACCCGACCAGCACCTGAGACTCCGAAAAAGTCATCAGGATCTGCGTATCCTTATTGAACAGACGAAAAACGGGGCTCATCGGCACTCCTTTCGGGTTCATGATCCGTGGTGTATCCGGGACATAAACAGGGCTTTTTTTCGGTATTTTTCTGATTATAGCAGAATGGCGCAGCGCTTGCAAATCCGTCACGGCCGGCCGGCGCTCCGCGGCAGGGACGATGACCCGGGAGACCTCTTCCGCGCACCATTATACCTGAGGTGCTGCCCGGGCCTGTAATCTGTTTTTTCCACCCGAGGCACATCCCCTGTTCATCCGTCCCGGTTATACGAATGCGAAAACGCCCTGTCCGCTCCAAAGATCCTCAGAAAAGAACTGAAGCGGGTCCGGCGCTCCCTGCGCTCATCCGGTCCGTCCGTATCCGGGCCCGGCCGCGGATCCGCGCGCCTGTTCCCATATCGGTCATCACCGCCAGCCGCACGCACCGGGGCTGAAACGTGTTGACTTTGCCCCGCGCGGGAGTGTATCATGGGTACGGCAGGACCCATCCCCAAGCACCGAAAGGAGAAAAGCAGATGACGAACGTCGAGAGAGTATGCGCGTTCCTGGACAAGGCTCAGACCTATTACCTGGCCACCGTGGAAGGGGACCAGCCCCGGGTGCGGCCCTTCGGCACCGCGCTGGTATACGAAGGCCGGCTCTACATCCAAACCGGCCGGATGAAACCCGTCTCCCGCCAGCTGGAAAAGAACCCCAAAGCGGAGATCTGTGCCTTCACGGACGGCGTGTGGCTGAGGCTGGCCGGAGAGCTGGCGGACGACGACCGGCGGGAGCCCAAGGCCGCCATGCTGGAGAAAATGCCCCAGCTCAAGGCCATGTACAGCCCGGACGATCACAACACCCAGGTGCTGTATTTCAAGAACGCCACCGCCACCTTCGCGTCCTTCACCG
>CADCQZ010000443.1 GCA_902803675.1 uncultured Eubacteriales bacterium | reverse complement strand
CCGATGCGCGAAAGATACATATTCGTGTCTGAAATGACAGGGCTGTCAAGCCTAAAATGTGTCATCAGTTGACAAATCGTGCCCCGGGGTGATAATGTCACTGTGTCGGGAGAGCTGCCCCGCGGCCGAAAAAAGGATGATAGTGTATCCGTCTGCCCGCCGTCATGTCCGGTCCCGCCGCTCATCCCGCGGCTGATACGATAACGATCACGGAGGTTTCAGGATGACATTTTTTCAAAGATTCATCGCGCGTCTGCGCTCGTTCATGGCAGGAAGGAACGGAGTGGACCAGCTGGGGATCTGCTCCCTGGCGCTGAGTCTTCTCACTCAGCTCATCGGATCGTTCACCGGCAGTTTTATCCTTTTGATCCTGAGCATGGCCCTGTATATCTATACTGTCTTCCGCATCTTTTCGCGCAAGCGCTACGCGCGCCAGAAAGAAAACGAGCAGTTTCTGACCGCCTATGGGAACATCGTGACGAAGATCAGGCAGTTCTTCATGCGTCTCAAGCTCCGGAAGGAATACAAATACTTCAAATGCGAAAAGTGCCGCACCCTGATCAGGCTTCGCCGCGGCGGCGGGGAAAAAACAGTCGTCTGTCCCAAGTGCGGGCATACTTTCCAGAAAAAAACCTGAGGTCCAGACTATGTTCGGTTTTGTACGTCCTTATGAAAAAGGCCTGAGCGAAGAGGAATTCGTCCGTTTTCGTTCCGTGTACTGCGGCCTGTGCCATATGCTGAACGATAACTTCGGCCCGCTCGGCCGGCTCGGCCTCAATTACGACATGACCTTCATGACGATCCTGCTCCAGTCACTGTATGAACCGGCGGAGACCCTGAAAATGGAACGCTGCCCGCTGCACCCCGCTCGGAAGCACCCCGAGGCTGTTTCGGATATCACGCGTTACGCCGCCGATATGACGATCATACTCACCTATCATAAGGCCGCGGATGATTGGAAAGACGAAAAAACACTCCCGTCCCGGGCCTACAGCACCCTTCTGCGGAAGCATTATGACGCCGTCAGAGCGCGGCGGGAGCGGCAGTGTGCGGCGGTCGAAGAATGCATCGCCGCTATCCATCGAGTGGAAGAGGGGCATAACGCTCCCCCCGAAACAGCGGCCAACCTTTCCGGCAGGATGCTGTCGGAGATCTATCATTTCCGGGACGATCATTTTACCGGCGTGATGACCCGCTTCGGCGCGGAACTCGGAAGGGCCGTATACATGATCGACGCGGCTGTGGACTACGGATCGGACAAACGTTCCGGATGCTTCAATCCGCTCATACAGATGGGGCTCAGCCCCAAGGATGCCGCCGGCCTGATCCAGATCCCTCTGGGAGAGGCGGCGGGCGCATTCGAGAGCCTGCCCCTTGAAAAAGACCTCAACCTGATGCGGAACGTCCTTTACAGCGGGATCTGGCAGAGCTACAACGCTTCCATTATGAAGAAAGAGAGACACGATCATGGTCAATGATCCTTACGCGATCCTGGGCATATCAAAAGACGCATCCGAGGATGAGATCAAAAAAGCATACCGCCGCAAGGCCAAGGAGTGCCATCCGGATCTGCACCCGGACGATCCCGATGCGACCCGGAAGATGAACGATGTCAACGAAGCGTACGACATGCTGATGCATCCCGAGAAATACCAGGGGCGCGGCGCCTCTTACGGTCAGCAGCAGGGATCCGGCCCGGATCCTTTCAGGCAGCAGACCTATTCCGGAGGATATTCCTCTTACGGTCAGAACCGTCAGGGATACGGACCCACCTACGGGAGCGGCCCGCAGGGCCAGCCCGGCCCGGAATGGTTCAGTTTTGACGACCTGTTCGGCTTCGGCGCCGGGACCGCGTATGCCGAGCCTCCGCGGGAGGAGGCGATGGACACGCCCGAGATCCGCCAGTCCGTCCGCATGATCAACACCCAGCGTTACGAGGAAGCTTTCAATGTGCTCTCGAACATCCAGAGCCGAGCGCGGGATGCCCGGTGGCACTATCTTGCCGCCCTGGCCCATTACGGGCTCGGCAACACCATGACCGCCATGGAGGAGATACAGAAAGCCCTGCAGCTCGATCCGGGAAATCAGATCTATCAGCAGACTTATCAGGCCTACCGCCGCTCCTCCGCGCAGTATGACCAGCGGTCGCGGGGCTTTTACCGCGGGGCCGCGGATCCCAGCAGATGGTGCATGACTTTCTGCCTCGCGAATCTTTTCTGCAACTGCTGCTGCAGGCGCTGCTGAATAATACGTTAAAGACGGGGGATCAAACATGAGCAGGACCATCGGCATCGATCTGGGCACCACCAACAGCTGCGTTTCAGTGGTCGAAGGCGGGCAGGCCGTGATCATCCCTAATGATAAAGGAGAAAGGACCACCCCTTCCGTGGTCGCGTTCACCAAGGACGGCGAAAGGCTCGTAGGAAGCGCCGCCGCGCATCAGGCGATCATCAATCCGAAGAGGACCATCGCGTCCGTCAAGCGCCAGATGGGGACTGACTGGCGGGCGTCTATCGACGGCAAGGACTGGACTCCCCAGGAGATCAGCGCCATGATCCTCAAAAAGCTGCGCACCGACGCGGAAGCCTACCTGGGAGAGCCCGTTCGCGACGCGGTCATCACCGTACCCGCGTATTTCAACAACATCCAGCGTCAGGCCACGAAGGACGCCGGCACCATCGCCGGGCTCAACGTGCTCAGGATCATCAACGAACCCACCAGCGCGGCCCTGGCCTACGGGCTCAACAAGGGCCAGGCTCAGAAGGTCATGGTATATGATCTTGGCGGCGGTACCTTCGACGTATCCATCATTGAGATCGGCGAGAGCGTGATCGAGGTGCTGGCCACCTCCGGCGATAATCACCTGGGCGGTGACGATTATGACGACCGGATCGTGAAGTGGATCATCGCCGAGGCCAAAGCAAAACTGGATCTGGATCTGAGCGGGGATCAGAGCGCCCTGACCCGGATCCGCGAGGCCGCCGAAAGCGCGAAGAAAGATCTGTCTTATACCGACAGCACCCTGATCTCCCTGCCCTATCTCACCATCAGGAACAACGCGCCTGTCCATCTTGAGCTCACGCTGTCAAGACGCGTCTTTGAGGATATGACCCGTGACCTGACGGAACGCACCGCGGGGCCGGTCAAAAACGCTCTCAATGATGCGGGCATCGCTCCTTCCGAGCTGGACCGTGTCCTTCTGGTAGGCGGCTCCACACGGATGCCTTCCGTCCAGGCCAAAGTCAGGGAACTGACCGGCATGGAACCTTCCCGGAGCATCAATCCGGATGAGTGTGTGGCCCAGGGCGCCGCGATCCAGGGGGATACCCTGAGCGGCAATACTCTCATCACCCGCAACAGCGTCCTTCTTCTGGACGTCACCCCCCTGTCTCTTGCCATCGAAACGGTGGGCGGCGTCGCCACCCGGGTGGTGGAGCGCAACTCGACCCTTCCCCTTCATTACTCGCAGGTGTTCACTACGGCGGCCCCCTTCCAGTCCAGCGTGGATATCCATGTGCTCCAGGGAGAAAGGCCCATGGCCGCGGACAATAAGACCATCGGGCGATTCCGCCTGAAGAACATCAAACGGGCCCCCGCCGGTGTGCCGCAGATCGAGGTGTCCTTCGATATCGACACCAACGGGATCCTTCGGGTATCCGCCAAAGACAAGGACACGGGGATGGAACAGTCCATCACCATCACTTCGGATCAGAGGATGACCGATGACGAGATCTCACGGGCTATCCGGGACGCGGAGGAGTACGCCTCCCAGGACAAAACGCGCAGGGACGCCGTCGACGCGGTCAGTCAGGCGCAGATGCTCATGGATACCGTTCAGAGGGATCTGGACGGCAGGATGAAGGATCTTGCGAAAGACAAGAGAAAAGAGATCAAAAAGGAACTTGATGTCCTCAGGAAGCTTGCCTCCGCGCGCCAGGCCGCCAGGATGACGGACCGGGACATCGCCGCCGTCCGGGAGCAGATGGATAAGCTCAAAAAGTCTGCCGATATCCGGTAGATCCAGTCCGTTTTTCTTTCGGAGTCCGCCTTTTATCGGCGGCCCTTTTGTGTTGCGGTCATACAAAACCCGCTCTGATGCGCCCAAAAGCAAAAAATGCAAAAAAACACCTAAAAAACCGCAAAAAAACTGTTTACTTTTTATCGGCGTTATGCTAAAATTCGCCATAGTCCTGAGGTAATAATCCTTTTCTGGGAAATGAACGTTATTTTTCTGAAATGAAAAGGGTTTCTGTTCGTCAAGAAAGTAAAACGTTTTAGATGTATGTTTTCGGAAACGAAACCGTTTGAGCCGTCCAAATCGTCTCTTCACAGCGAAGAACGCTGTTTGAGAAAATATGCGGAATGATCCGCAATATTAAAAGGAGGAACCCGTCATGAAAAAGACTCTCGCGATCGTTCTGGCCCTCATGCTGATGCTCGGCTGCGTCAGCTTCGCCAGCGCGGAGACCCCCAAGATCAAGCTGGTCGTCTGGTCCTTCACCAACGAGCTGCAGGGCATGATCGAAAAGTACTATCTGCCCGATCATCCCGAACTTGAGATCGAGTTCCAGATCTACCCCACCGACGGTCATGCCTATCAGGACAAGGTCGACAACCTG
>CADCQZ010000442.1 GCA_902803675.1 uncultured Eubacteriales bacterium | reverse complement strand
TGTCCTCCTCGCGGGTGACGCCGGCCCGGTTTTCATTAATTCGATGATACATAAGGCCGGGTCCCGTGTCAAGGCCGGTCCCGCGCCGCGGTAACAGGTCCGACAAAAAAGCCCCGCCGGGCGGCGGGGGCAGGGGTGTTCGGGGAAACGGCTCCGGCAGGTCCCCTGTCACTGCTTCGGGGGCTGGTTCGCCGGCAGCACGATGTTCATGGTAAAGATCTGGTCATCGGTATCGATCGAGTAGCGTCCGCCGTATTTATGGACGATCTTTTCGATGCTCAGGATGCCGTAGCCGTGGTTCTGTTTATCTTTTTTCGAGGTGCGCAGGCGGCCGTCCACCCACTGGACCTGGCCCGCGTAGCCGTTCTCGGTGGTGATCACCACGAAGCCCTTGTCCCGGCGGACGGTGACCTGGATGTTCTTCACCTCCCCCTCCGGCAGCTGGCTCACAGCCTCGATGGCGTTGTCCAGCAGGTTGCCGAAAAGGATGTACTGATCCGTGGTGCCCATGAAGTCCACGGCGGTGCCGTCGATGATGCAGGTGAACTGGATCCCTTTTTTCCGGCACTGGAAATTCTTCTCCTGGAAGACCACGTCCAGCACCTCGTTGTTGGTCTTGACTTCTGCGCCGTAGCTGTCGATGGTCTCCATCATGCTGTCGTACTCGCCCGGATCGATGACGCCCCGGAGGGCCAGCAGCAGGTGCTTCAGGTCGTGGCACTTCATGCTGATGGCTTCCACGTTCTCTTTGCTGACGCGGTAGTGCTCCCGGGCCTGGGCCCGCAGCAGATCGGCGATCTGCAGCTGAGTGCGCATCCGGCCTTCCCGCACCATGGCGTACTGGCACAGAAGCAGCAGCAGGGAGATGGTGATGTTCATGATGAAGTTGAACAATGAGAGCCAGAAGGTGCGCTCGGTGACCAGGTCGCTGAACACGATGTTCATGTAGAGGTTCACGATCAGGGAGATGATCAGGATCATGAGGGACGGGGCAAAGCGGATGCTGTCGTCGTCCACATCCCGGTTTTTCCGGACGATCAGGAGATCCACCAGGGCAAAGACCGTCACGCGGCACAGGCCGTAATTCAAGAGCACCGGAAGGTTCAAAAGGCCTGTGTCGGTGTACTGGAGGATCTTCGGCGCGAAGAGCGCGACGATGGAATCCAGCATGCTGGCGATATGATCGGCGGAAAATGCCGCCGCCGCGATAAAAAACACCATGGGCCAGCTCACCTTGAAACAGATCCGCACCGTGAGCATCGCCAGCAGGTACAGCGTCAGAAACACGCTGGTCACATACCATAGGCTGTCCGTGGGGATCGGGATGGCCGCCGCCGTGAACAGGATGAACAGGCTCCACAGGAGCAGCCGCCTCCAAAAACCGCTTTTTCTCGGCATGCCATGACTGAACATCATCATCGCCGCGATCAGGATGGCCGCGTTGAACACCTTGATGGGCAGCAGAGGGTTGATCCACAGGTCCGTCATGTTCAGGCCCTCCCTCCGGTGATCTTCTTGTTGCCGTAGAAGTCGGCGATCTGCTGCATGAACTCGGTCTTCCTCGGCCGGCTGATAGGCAGGCGGTCGCCGCCCGTCATGACGGCCTCATCCCCGTCGATCATCTGGATATGACGCATGTTCACGATGTAGGATTTGTTGCACATGGCGAAGAGACTGCCGTCCAGGGTCTCGATCAGGTCCTTCATGGTGCCCCGGGTGGAAAACTGCCCCTGTTCGGTATGGAAGGTCAGCACGTGGTTGAAGATGTCCACGTAGATGATCTCGTCGGCAAAGATCCGCACGGACTTGTCACCGGACTTGATCAGCAGGCGCGTACGCTGCTCGGACGAGAGTTTTTTCAGTGCCCGGTTCATTTTGGCCTCGAAGAAATTCTCCTGTACGGGCTTGACGATGAAGTCGTAGGCATCCACCTCATAGCCGTTCAGGGCGAAGCGGGCCAGAGCGGTGACGAAGATCAGCAGCACGTGGGGATCCGCTTTGCGCAGGCTCCGGGCCGCCTCCATGCCGTTCATCATGGGCATGTCGATGTCCATGAACACGATATCGAAGTCCCCTTTATACCCCTGCAGGAAAAGCAGCGCGTTCTCATACCGCTCGATCTCGATCTCCGTGCCGTGCTTTGAGCAGAAGCGCCGCAGGCAGTTCGTCAGCTGTTCCGCGTCCCGGGAGCTGTCCTCCACGATGGCAACATGCAGCATTCGTCGATCCTCCTATAGTTAACAGCAACAGTATTATATGACAAAAACCGGGGATAGCAAGTGCCCGCGGGGACCTCTCACTGGCAGAGGCCCCGCGGACAGGCGGATGTGGCGGATGTGGATCCTTTCAGCTGTGTCAGATCTCCTTGAGCATGAAGGACTCGCCGTCGCACTCGAACTGGATGCCCACATAGTCTTCCAGCAGCTCGGCGTCCTCTTCGGAGGTGGTCACGGAGCCGTTCATGATGTAGGTCACCGCGGTGGCGGTCAGGGTGACTTCCTTCACGCCGTCTTCCTCAGCGTCCACGGTGTAGGTGCCGGTGACGATGTAGGCCCAGTTGGTCACCACTTTGTAGGAGTTGTGGATGATGGAAGTGTTGTCCACCAGCTCGAAAGTGCCGTCTTCGTACAGATGCAGCACCTTGGCCACGCCGTTGTACACGTCGTTCTCGTAGCCGGCTTCGCAGTACACGTCATTGCCGAAATAGGTCTCGGCCAGGGCGGAGACACAGGAGAGGAGCAGGGCGACGGTGAGCAGCAGAGCAGCGATCTTTTTCATAATGGGATCCTCCTTCGATCTTGTTGATGTGGAATGGATATTGCAGCATCGGGAGGGGAGCGTTCCAGTGCCGCTCCCCGTCCGAACGTTACCGTAAAGGGATCAGGACTCTACCGTGACATTGTTCCTGCGGGGACGCTTCAGGATGGTCAGGACCAGCAGGCCGGCGATCAGCACGCCCAGGCCGATGTTGGCCCAGTTGACCCAGGCGCGCCACGGGGCGGTGCCGTAAGTGATGACGGTGGCGTCGGAGGTCTTGTTCACGGTGGCGGAGTTCACCTGGGTGTACAGGATGTTCTTGGTGGCCTCCCGCATGATGCGGATGGTGCTGGGGTTCTTGGTATCGGTGAACTTGGTGGGCAGGGTCATCTCGTTGGCCAGCATCAGGTCGTTGCCGTTGTTGAC
>CADCQZ010000441.1 GCA_902803675.1 uncultured Eubacteriales bacterium | reverse complement strand
TTCTCCCCGGTGAACCCGTTCCGAAAGCACCGCACAGGCGGCCCTGAGGCGATCCGGGTCCAGCCCAGCGGTACGCATCTTCTCCAGGCATGCCGGGCAGAAGCAGCTCAGCACACCGCTGAGTCCGAACTGGAAGGAGGGGAATCGGATCCTGTCCAGGAACACGCCGTCGAACGCACCCTTTTTAAGATGCTTCAGGCTCTCCTCAAAGAATACATCCCGGTTTTTCCGGCTTTGAGGGCAGCGGAAACGGAACCCGTCTTGGAGCTGCCGGTCTTTGAGGAAAGCATTCCCATGATGATCGATCAGGGGATCGAACTCAGCGAGACTGTCCCACTCGGAGAATGCCGGCAGCCACAGATACATCCGGCTGCCCTTTTGATCCGCGATCTCTCGGATGCGTCTGTATACGTCTTCGGGAGCTCCCACACCGCAGACCAAGGCCTCGGCGGGATGCTGTGTCTGGATCCGGCCGACCTTTTGTATAAGGCTGTCCCAGTCCTGCGCTCTGCTTGTCAGGCCCCATAACTGATAGATGGCTTTCATAATTCATTATACTCCAAAAAAGAAGGGAGGAGCGCCGGCCCCTCCCTTATTGAATGTCTTATTTCGCGATGACCGCGTAAGCGGCAGCGCCCTGATCGATCACTTCCTGGAGGCCTTCATCCTTCAGTTCCTGATATTTCTCAAAGAACTCATCTACGGAGATCTGGCCCGCGATGCACTGATCGCGCAGGACGCAGACGCCGTTCTTGATCAACTCACCGTGATACTCCACATAAGCCTCGGTATCGAGCACGGGGGGCAGGCTGTAGAAGTAGGGCTCGTTGATCACGAAAAGGCCGTCGTAGAACGACTGGATCTGTTCGGCCAGGTCGTCATAAGCCATGCCTTTGGTGAGGCACTGCATGAAGGAATCCTGCAGACGATAATGGGGGAAGGGCATATAGTCCAGGCCGAGCTCACGGGCGGACGTGAAGCCGTTTGCTACTACTTCGGGCTTCATGACGGGCTTGCCGTCCACATAGTCGAAGGTGACGCCTTCACGACCGTAATTGGCGATGGTATAGCCTTCCTCGGAGAAATACCAGTTGAAGAATTTCACGATATCGATGATCTTTTCCTCACTCACATTGGCACTGACGCAGTAGGACACATACTTCCAGTCACGGCTGTAGATGTTCTGATCGCCGTAGGGGCCCGGGATCGGGACCGTGGTGCGCCACAGTGCGTCTTCATCCCCGCTGGTGCGCAGAGCGGTGGAGGAAACGGAAGCGCGTTCTGCCCAGGTCCAGGCAGTGCCTACCAAGCCGCTGTCCATGACAGTGAACAGGGTGCTCTGGTCACGGCTGCCGAACTCGGAATCCAGGATGCCCTCAGCCCTGAGCTGCTGCATTGTCTCAAGGAACTCCCTGTAGCGGGGATGGTCGTAAACGAAACCATAAGTACCGTCATCCATCACGCAGAACTGGCAGTCCTTGGAGCAGCGGATACCGAAAGCGTTGAGCAGCCCGATCAGGCTCTGCTCACCGTTGGCGTCCGTGTTGTAGGCCAGGGGGATCTCATTGGTGGGATCGCCGTCGCCGTTGCAGTCATTGTCACGGAAGGCGCGCCAGGCAGTCATGTATTCATCCCAGGTGGTGGGCACCGCGAGGCCCAGAGCGTCCAGCCAGTCCTTGCGGATCATATTGGACATGGCGCCGGGGATCTTGATGACGCCGGTGATGGTGTAGATGTGGCCGTCGCCGGAACGCCAGGTGACCATATTCTCCTCACCTACGGCAGCGATGATATTCTGGCCGTATTCTGCGAGGTAATCGTCCAGAGGAACGATCGCACCTTCATTGGCGAGATTCATGATGCCGTAGCTTTCCGGATTGATCAGATCGGGAAGATTCTCAAGTCCGCCGGATAAGAGGGTGCCAAGCTGGGTGTTGTAGTCGCTCTGCTGGCGCCAGTCAAATTTGAAACTCACGTTGGTCGCTTCTTTGATGGCCGGGAACGGGGTAAACTCCTCATTTTCGATGTTATGGGGCGCCCAGGTGCTGGCAAATACGGTGATCTCGAGCCCGTCATCGAACCACAGGGCTTTTTCCTCCGCCATGGCTGCGGGGACCAGGCCGGCAAGCATCAACAGGGCCAGCATGTACGCGATCGCTTTTTTCATCTGACCATCCTCCTTATTGTTTTGTGACAGGTCATTCCCTGCCCTTTCGTTAATTGGATGATAAAATAAGATCTCGCTTCTGTCAAGCTAAAGATCAATGATAAAACGAACAAAAGACAGATATAAAACCGACTTGACTTTCGTATGGTAACGTGGTAATATGCTGCCATACGATCGTTGGAGGGGGTCATTATGGCGCTTCACAGGGACGAATTGACGGACGAGCTCTTCCGGTCCATCCTGTCATTGAAGGATGTGGACGAGTGCTATGAGTATTTCGAGGATCTGTGCAC
>CADCQZ010000440.1 GCA_902803675.1 uncultured Eubacteriales bacterium | reverse complement strand
GTAATAGCGCCTGAGAGGGCGCAAGCTAGTAATCCAGGGCAAGGCCCGCATATGAAAAGCCACCGGCTGTGCCGGTGGATGTTTACTTTCGCTTCCGGCGATACAGGGGTGCCTGTATTTGCCGCAGACCCTCTTCAGGGATCGTTCAGGCCCCGGATGATGCCGGTGACCTGCCGGTGGTAAGAAATATCTTTCCACAGCGACGCGTATTGAGGCGCGCAGAAGTTCGACTGGCAGCAGAACGCGTAGCCGTATCGGCGGGCCAGCTTCGCGGCGATCAGGCCGGCTTCTTTGATCATGTCCCATCCGAGCAGGGGATGCTGCGCCCACATGATGCTGCCCCAGCCCTCGGTGCAGCCGACCGGGATATGATGCTCCTTCCCGATCGCCGCAGTCGCGGCGATGCGCTCTTCGAGCCATTCGGCGCACGCCGCGCGGTTTTTTTCCCAGGCGGCGTGGATCTCGTCGCCGATCCGCTCAAAATCGATGTCGGGCGGCGGCAGCCGCTTACCCGTCAGATAGCCGTCGAGCCTCTTTTCCCGGATCATCGGTTTATCGCCGAAATGTGCGATCGCGTCCCGGTACCGGGTGCCGTCCAGGAACCGGCACGGCGCGTCCTCGGCCCACAGGTGGACGTCCAGGAAATCACAGTCCTCATAGTCCGCGTGCATTTGGGTAAAGCTCCTGTCCCCGCTCACGCCGAAGGGCATCCCGGGCCAGCGGCGCCGCAGCTCCCGCAGCACCGTGCCGTAGTACCGCCGCACGAAAGCGGCCTGCTTTTCCGGCGTCCGGAGCTCTTTCAAACGCCCGCCCAACCAGGGATAGACGGCGCCGAAGGGGATCTCGTTCTGCACGTCCACGCCGATGACCGGCCCGAGGCAGCCGCTGCGTTCCAGGAAGCGCAGGGTGTCGTCCCAGATGCGCACGTGGTCCCCTTCGCCCTTCAGCCATTCGTTGCGCGGCTCGGCGGTGGGCTTCAGCCAGGTGGACAGGAGCACGCGGATGCGCCTCGCCTCGCATTTTTTCAGGAAGTCAACGATGTCCTTCCGGGGATCGATGTATACCGTCCAGGGGCTGCCCCACTGGGCGAAGCCGTACCAGTGGAACCCGAAGCCGGCCGGGTCCAGGAAGCGCTCCGAAACGGTATCGTCGGGCGCGCCGGAGATCATGTGGGGGAAGGCGTCGATGCGCACCGCGTTGTAGCCGCGCCCGGTGAGCTCGTCCAGGGCCTTGTCAAAGCTCTCGAAGCCGCCGCCGTCGTAGCGCCGCCGCAGCCAGGAGGAATCCCACATCGTGATCGCCAGGGGCTCTGTCAGCCGATCCATCCTCATTTTTTTCCTCTCCGAAAGCCGGGCCGCACCTGATCGAACCGGGCTCTTTTACGCATCTCTGCGGGCAGGCGGCAGCGGGGCGGCTTTTCTAAGGCCGTTCCACGACGGGATATACGTCAAAGGGCTCGTCGTGGATGTCGCAGTAGGCCATCCAGGTGTGGATATCGTCGCCCTTCATCCTGAGCGTCCGCTTTTCCCCGTCAAGGGGCGTGAACCATTCCTCCGGCCGTTCGGGGTCGAAGCGGACGGTCAGCGGGTTCGGCGCGCCCAGAACGGCGTACAGCAGGGGGCCGTACTCCACCGCCCGGCGCTCCTTGCGGGGGATCTCCTCCCCGCCGGTATACTTTGAAGTCCGGAACGTGAAGGGGAAGTCCTTTTCGAAGACATCGCCCGCGGCGGCGCCCTCGTATTTCTCGTAGTACGATCTTCCGTCCGGCGCGGCCCAGCGCGGGATCCGCAGTTTCAGCGTGAAGGGCTTGTCGGCTCCGGTCACGGTGATCCTCACGCGCCCGCTGTCCGGCAGGCCGGTCTCCGTCCGGAGGGAAACGCCGTTGGGGAGCTCCGCCTCGCTGGAGGCGTATATGTCGCAGTAAACGGTATCGGCGTCGTACATGTACAGGAACTGGGGCGTTAGCCCGCACAGCCGCGTGCCCAGGGAGGCGCAGCAGGTGGCCCGGTCCAGGTACCGCCAGTCCTTGTTCTGCTGCAGATAGTTGAAGTAGTGGAAGCCCCGGTCCCCGACCTGGGCGGCCAGGAGCATGTTGTACAGGGAGTTTTCGATCTCGTCGGTATAATGGGCGTTGTCCGGCTCCAGGCGGTGCATGCGCTGGTTCAGAAGGATCCAGAAGTTGGTGGAGCACAGTTCGTTGTAGTGATGCTTCCTCGACAGCCAGTAGCACCCGGGATAGAACTCGTCCTGCTCGCACATGGCGATGCCGCCGCCCACGTGCTGCCACTTGTCCTCGTACATTTTAAGGGCGCTTTTGACCGCGAGCAGGTATTTTTCCTCTCCGGTGACCCGGTACAGGTCGCAGTACGCCTCGAGCGACGTCAAAAGCGTGGAGTGGGGGTGGTTGCCCGGGTGGTCGTATATCGCCCGGTGGTCCCCGGCGATGAGCTGGTCCAGCCACCAGTCCTCCTGATAGTACTTGAGCGCCGTGGCGATGTCCTCCCGTATGCCGGCGGGGGAGTCGTACAGCCGCGTCTGGGCCAGGATCCCCTGGAAGCCGAGGTTCATGTCCTTCACGTAGGGCAGGACCTCGCTTTTATTGAAGGCGTCGCCCATGCCCCGGGCCAGATCGAACGCGTCCTTTTCCCCGGCGTATCCGGCGTCCAGCAGCCCGAAGGTCAGCCAGGCCCGGGTGTAGTTGGGGTACTCCTTCGTCCTGAAAGTCTCCCGGTCCACTGGCAGCAGGAAGCCGTCCGGCTCCCGGTATTCCGTAAGTTCGTCCAGGACCGCCCGGACTTCGGCGCGCAGCGCAGGGTCCTCCGTCCACATCAGGCTGGTGCCGGCGCCCATCAGGAACTCCCCGACGGTCTGCCCGTGAAGATTGTTCTCGAAATGTCCGTCCCCGCAGGCGTACGGCGCCCCGGGGGCCGGCCTGCCCGCGTGGACGCGGTACCAGTACAGCATCCGGTCCGGGTCGAACCCCTTCAGGAAGCTCAGATTATCGTCAAAAGCTTTTTTGAGACGGCCGGATGTCAAACGTATCCCGGACACGGGCACGTTCAGAAGATAAGGGCGGCGGTACTTCAGCATACTTTATTTCTCCTGTGGATACGGATCTGTTTTCGCGCGGCGCTATCTGAACAGTTTATACGGGATGCCGGACCGGTCGAACACATCGCAGTGCGTTTCCGGTTTTTTGTCCTCGTCGAAACCGGGATCGTATTTCATCCCGACCATTTCGTATTTGGCGCCGGCCGCGCGCTGATAGGGGAGGATCTCCACCCGGATCAGGCGCTTTGCGTTCCGGGCCAAACCGGCCACGGTTTCGAAATGTTCTTTAAAGTCGTTGACTCCCGGTATGACGGGCATGCGGATGATGAACGGCGTATCGCCTTCGCAGAGCATATGCATATGCCTGAGGATCTTCTCTTGCGGAACGCCTGTCCAGAACAGATGGGCCCGCTCATCGGAGATCTTCCAGTCCATCATGATCAGACCGCACCGGTCCATCGCCGCGGCAAAGACGTCGTCGGGAGCATAGCCGCTCGTCTCGACGGCCGTATGGATGCCCGGCAGGAGCCCGATCACTTCCCGGACGAACGGCCACTGCATCAGCGGCTCCCCGCCCGAAAAAGTGACGCCTCCGCCGCTTGAAGAATAGACATCCGCGTCCTTATTGAGGCGCTGCGCCAGCTGCTGCGCCGTCCATTCGGCGCCGACGATCCTTCTGTATCCGCCCCGGCAGGCCGCGACGCACCGGCCGCAGGCGACGCACCGGTCTTGATGCTGGCACACTTCGGCGCAGGCGCCGCAGCGGACACAGGCGGCTTTGCTGACCATCAGCTGGGGCCCGGGGGACAGTCCCTCCGGATTATGGCACCACCTGCATCTGAGAGGGCAGCCTTTCATGAAGACCGTCGTCCTGATCCCGGGCCCGTCGAACACGGCGAATTCCTTGATATCGAAGATCGTGCCCGTCATACCTGCAGTTCCGCCCTGCGGATGATGTGATCCTGATAGCATTTGTCCAGTTCCACGAAGTATCCGCTCCAGCCCCACACCCGGACGATCAGGTTCCGGTAGTTTTCCGGATGCCGCTGCGCGTCGATCAGCCGTTCGCGGTTGACGGTGTTCAGCTGCATCTGATGGCCTCCGCGCCGGATGAACAAACGCACGAGCTGGGCCACTTTGGTGATGGCTTCATCCTGTGTGAACACGCTGTCGGAAAACTCTATCGTCAGGGGCCCGCCGTTGATCACGCGCGTGAGATCCGGTTTGGTAAAGGATTTGATCAGCGATACGGGGCCGTTGAGCTTTATGTTCAGGGACGGCGAGTAATTGGCGGGGAGCGGGACTCCCGCCTCGCGTCCGTCCGCGGTGGCCCCCAGTTCGTTGGCATGGAAGATATAGTACATGGCGCTGCCGGTCCCGGCACGGATGATGCCGCCTCTTTCGTTCCGAAGGCCCTGAATGGCGTCGGCGAAGGTATTAAGCAGCCATACGGCATACCGGTCGGCCGCGTCGTCGTCGTTCCCCATTTTGGGGCAGCCGTATTTGAGCAGCTCGTGCAGCTCGTCGTATCCGTGGAAATCGGCTTTCAATGCCGCGGTCAGTTCTTGCGGAAGGATGCCGCCGCCGAACACGGCCTTGTCCACTGCGGCCAGCATATCCGCTGCGGGTGCCAGCCCGGTCCCGTGCAGGCCCCAGTTATTGTATTTGCTGCCGAGAGAAATGTCCTTTTTATCCTCCAGACAGTCGTCGAAAAACAGGGAAAGATACGGGGAGGGGATGATATACAGGTTTTTGCGTTCCGCGACCGTTTCCCGGACGGATGAAAAGATGCGCTCCTTCACGCGCTCCTGCAGCTGCCGCATATCCGCGCAGGCTTTAAGATCGTTCCTTACGGCCGCATCCACGATATTGGCGAACGGAAGCGCCCCGATATTGGGGATCTCCATGGCGCGGCCGGGGATGATGAACTCCCAGCATGCGGCCATGGCGTAATTCCGCGCGTCTTCGGGCGCGTACCCCAGTTTTTCCAGCGCCGGGACGGCCACGTCGTCGTTCTCATACTGCGGGAAGCCCAGGCCGAGCCTGGTCAGTTGGGTCCCCTTCTCGAATATCTCCAGAGGCGTGTCCCGGCCGACCCGCAGGTTGATCTTAGGATCGATGAGTTTCAGTTCGCCGCAGGCTTCCAGGCACATGTCCGAAAGCATATCGTATCCGTCGCTGCCGTCCGGCCGGACGCCGCCCAGCACGATGCTCTGGCCGTTGTCCCCCTGCTGCATGCCGGGATACAGATCGCTGTCCCGGTTGCAGCTGAGGAAGAAGGCTTCCAGCAGTTCGAAAGCGCTGTCCCGCGTTTCTCTCCCGGCGTCAAGATCCTCCCGCAGATAGGGCATCATGTACTGATCGAACCGGCCCAGCGTGTTATGATAGTCCCCCTCGCACCACATGCAGTAGTGCAGGATGCGCAGGGACTGAAGGGCTTCCCTGAATGTCCGGGCGCCGTACGCCGGCACCTGTTTCAAAACATCTGCGAGGTCATGGAGCCCCTGTTCGCGGGCGGCCGCCTCATACCGGCGGGTCAGATCGAGCACGGCGTCGATGCAGGTCCGCATCGATGTGTGATAGGGGTGCTCCGTCAGCTTGCCGCGATAAAAAAGCAGGCCGTGTCTGATGATCTTGCCGTAATCGGGCGACAGATTGCTGACGGTCCCCGATTCGTGGATGTAATGGGCGGACCGGACGGCCGACCATTCCTCCCCGTCATAGATCATGGGGAGGTTCGGGACTGTCCGGGTGAACGCGATGATCTCGTCCGGGAAAAACACCGGCGTCTCCAGGGCGAGCGCGGTCTTCAGCCGCAGCGCCGTTCTCAGGTGATCGGGCAGATCCCGGCCGCGGTAAGCGGCTCCGATCCCGTCCGGCAGCGCGATGCGAAAAGCATGGTGCTTCTTTTCCCATTGATATGATTTCAAAGAAAGGATCCTGTCAGTCATCGTCTGCTCCTTTGTTAAATACGGTCAGCCGATTGTCTCCCAGTTTTTCTGATAGTTCAGAAGGCAGGCGGACACGCCGCTGTCCACGACCAGACTGGTGCCGGTGACGGTACGGCTGTCGGGGCCCGCGAGGAAAAGGGCGGCCTTTGCGATGTCCTCGGGATAGGATTCCCGGCCGATGGGCCAGTTGGCGCGGCGGGCTTCTTTTTCCTCCTCGGTCTGCTCCAGGAATTTCTGGTTCACGATGGCTCCGGCGATCAGGCAGTTGACCCGGATGCCGTACTTGCCCAGTTCGTAGGCGGCGTTGCGCGAGAGCACCTCGATGCCGCCCTTGGATATGGCGTAGGGGATCCGGTTGGGCAGGGCGCCGCGGGAATGGACGGAGCCGATCAGGACGATGCTGCCCTGGACTTTGGCCTCTATCATCAGCTTTGCCGCACACTGGGTGCCGAAGAAGTACGCCTTGGTGTTGCTGTCCATGATGAAGTCGTATTCTTCCTCGGTGGTGTTCAGGATGTTTTTGTAGCGGCAGGCGGCGGTGGCGTTCGCGATGAAGCAGTCGAGGCGGCCGAAATGCTCCTTCACCTGTCCGAAGGCCGCCTGAGTCTCGCTGACGGAGCTGGGCGTCATCCGAACGGACATCACGTCCGCGTCCGGCGCGATGTCCCGGACGCTTTTCGCGGCGTTCCCGCCCTTGACCGCGTCCCGCGACGTGATCACGATATCATAGCCGCTCTTTGCGAAGACCTTCGCGCATGTGAGCCCGGTATACTGGGTCGCGCCGGTGATCATCACTACGGGCCTTTTCGTGCTCATGGCTTTCATCCCTTTCCGTAAATCATTCCTGGCCTTTTCCGCCCGGGAGCGAAGCGAGAGGAAAAGGCGTTTTGTCGATCAAATGGAGTTTCCGTTTGATCGAAGGCTGTGAAACAGCCGTCAGACCATCAACAAAGTACGGCAGGACTCTTGGGGAGTATGAGGGGACCGCAGTCCCCTCATGGGCAATCCGCAGGCGGCGGCGTGTACGTCGCGGGGGTCCGGAGCGCCCGGAAAACCTGCCCTTGGGCCGGTTTTCAGTGGAGGACGGGCCGGAAGGCCCCGGGCAAGGCAGCTGAAAGCTGCTTTCTCTATCGATTTCTGGCCGTAAAATGAGCGTTTCAGGCGTTCCTGAACGCATGAAATGCCATTTAGCAAGAAATCGATGGCGTCAACAAAAGACGGTGAAACCGTATTTTGTTGAGAGTGTCGACTTTGTCGACACTCAGACCCAGGTGGCGCCTTTGGCGGTGGAGGTCACGTTGCGGGCGAAGAGGCGCAGCAGGGGCTTGAATTTTTCCTCCTCCAGCTTCCAGTCCACCCGGCTCATCCGGTCCCGGATCTCCTCGTCCGTGAGGTTCGCGCGGATGACGCGTTCTTTCACGTTGATATAGATCTCGTCCCCGTCATTAAGGGCGGCCAGCGGGCCCCGGATCGCGGCTTCGGGGGCCACGTACCCGATGCTCAGGCCCGTGGTGCCGCCGCTGAAGCGCCCGTCGGTGATGATGGCGATCTTGTCCCCCAGAGTCATGCCGGCGGCCTCCTTCTGGAAGGCGAAGGCCGTGGTGCCGAAGCGCCCCTTCGGGCCCAGGTACCGGATCACGACGGCGTCGCCCGGACGGATGTCCCCCGCGCGCAGGGCGGCGATGGCGTCGTCCACCTCGTGGAAGATCTTCGCCCTGCCGGTGAATTCCATCAGGCTTTCCGGCACGGCGGCCGTCTTTAGGATCGCGCCGTCCGGAGCGATGTTGCCGCGGAGCACGGCGATGCCGCCGTCGCTGCTGACGGGCCTGTCAAGGTCCCGGATGCAGTCGTGATCGTAAACCGGCGCGTTTTCGTAGTTTTCCCTGATCGTTCTGCCGTTGACCGTCAGGCAGTCCCCGTGCATAAGGGGGAGAAGGTTGTGCAGGAAGCCCTTCATGCCGCCGGCCCGGTCGAAGTCCTTCAGGTAGTAGGGGCCGCTGGGCTGCAGGTGGGTGATGAGCGGGACCTCGTGGCTGCACTTGTCGAAAAAGGCCCACCAATCCCGGTCCAGGCCGGCCTCGTGGGCGATGGCGGGGATGTGCAGCAGCAGGTTGGCGGAGCCGGCGCAGGCGATGTCCGCGATGATCGCGTTTTCGATGGCTTTTTCCGTGATGATCTGCCTGGCAGTGATCCCTTCCCGGAGCATGCGCATCACCTGCTGCCCGGCCTCGTAGCCCATGCCGCCCAGGCGCTTGTCCGCCGCGTTGATGCTGGCGTTCCCGGGCACGGTCATGCCCAGGGCCTCGGCGATGAAGCACATGCTGCTGGCGGTGGTCATGCTGCCGCAGGCGCCGCAGCCCATGTGGGCGGACTCCATCATGTCCTCGAAATCCTCCATGGGCATTTTGCCCTCCATCACCCTGCCGACGGAGCTGGACACCTTCACCAGCCCGATATCCTCGCCCCGCCAGAAGCAGTGGGGCATGTACCCGCCGGTGACGACGGCGCAGGGGATGTCCAGCCGCGCGCAGGCCATCAGGTGCCCGGGCACGATGGAGTCGCAGGTGGACAGGAGCACCATGCCGTCGAACATGTTCGCCTCTACGTTCAATTCGACTTCGTCGGCGATCAGGTTGCGGCTGGGCAGCTCGATGTAGCGGGGGTCCTTGAGGACCATGCCGTCGCACAGGCCGGTGGTCACCACCTCGAAGGGCAGGCCGCCGGCGTCGCGGATGCCCTGCTTGACCCGCTCGGCGATCTCCCTCAAGTGCACGTGGCCGGGGTTGTACTCGTTCCAGGAGTTCACTACCGCGATATAGGGCCGTTTGAGCTCCTCCCGGGTGTATCCGAGGCCGTACAGGATGCCGTCCCGCTTCACGCTGGCGACACCGAATTTCCATTTGCTGCGTTCGATCATCGTCATCCTCCGCGTCTATTCGTACAGTTCTCTCAGCGCGTTCAGTACTTCCCTGCGCTGTTCGTCCGTCACTTCCGGGAAGGGGGAAGTCATCCTGTCGCTTTCAAGGATCCCCAGGCCCTTCATGCAGATCTTGAGCTCCTTGGGGAACATCCCGAGGAGCGTGAGCACCCGCACGAAATCCAGCGTGCGCTTCTGCAGCGCTTCGACCTTTTCCCTGTCCCCGGCCAGCCAGGCCTTGTAAAGCTCCACCGCCGGCCGCGCGTCCACGTTGCCCACAACGGTCACGCCCGCCGGGCTGCCCATGTCGAAGCTTTGGGAGAATACGCGCTCGCTGCCCTCCATCACGCAGAAGTCCGGCCTGTCTTTGGTAACGTCCAGCAGCTCCCGCAGGTAGTCCAGGTCCCGGTCGCTCTCCTTGATGCCGCAGATCTTCGGGTCGTCCTTCAGCCGCCGGACCGTTTCCACCGGGATCCGCAGCCCCACGTAGCGGGAGATATTGTACAGGTAGACGGGCAGGGGGCTCTCCTTCGCGACCGCCTCGTAGTAGTCGTACAGGGCGTCCGCTCCGAAGGGATAGAAGCAGGGCGGCGTCAGGATCACGGCGTCGGCGCCGGCGTCCGCCGCGTCATGCACGTTGGCGACGGCGAGCTTCGTGGACGTGGCGCCGCAGCCGGCCATGACGGGAAAGCTGCCGGCCTCGTTACGTACCGTGCGGATCAGGTCCGCCTTGGCCTCGCGTGTCAGGGCGATGCCCTCGCCGGTGGAGCCCGAGAGCAGCAGGCCGTCCACGCCCTGGCCGATGACCCGCCTGACGATCCTTCGGGCGGCTTCCCGGTCGACGTTCTCGTTTTCATCCAGCGGTGTCACGATCGCGCACCAGATACCTTTTACCATAGCGATCCCCTTCCTTACAGTCCGTATTTTTCGCCGAATCTCAGGCACGCCTTCTCGAAGCACGCCATCGGCACGTGGGCCACGCCCGCGCCCAGGCGCTTGCCGCTCTTTGACATCATGCCGCCGTGGACCACCGGCTCGATGCCCGTTCTGAGCACCTTGCGCATGTCGATCCCCAGCGGGGAGCCCTCGTAATCCAGCGCCGGGATCAGGTAGTATCTGTGGGAGGCCAGGGTGATCTGCCCGATCTGTCGGCTGCGCTCGATGCCGTCCTCCCAGCTTAAGTTCTGCGCGCGCATCACCGCGGGCGCCGCCGCCGCGGCGCTGCCGCCCAGGCCGCAGGCCTCCAGCATGCAGCTGTCCCCGATCCAGGGCAGCACGTCGTTAAGATCGATGTTCGCGCTCACGTAGCTGCCCTCCAGCATGGGGGCCGGCGCCGTGAACCACTCGTTCCCCAGGCCGGCGATCTTGATGCCGTAGGTCACGCCGTTGCCCACCATGGCGGTCACCACCGTGGAGTACGGGACGTCCCGGATGCCCTCCAGCAGGCTCATGCCCGCCGCCATCCCCAGGGGATGGAAGAACCGCACGGTGCCGTAGATCAGCGCGACGCACTGGTCCTTGATGTCCTTTTCAAGATCGCTGTCGTACAAAAGCTTCATCAGCTCGTTGGTGAGGATGAGGCCGCAGGCGTCCTGGCGGGAATGCAGCTCGTCGCCCATCTCCACGCCCCGGACGATCATGCGTTTGAGCCCCAGGCCGCCGGCGTTTTTGAGCACGCTGTCGAAGGCGGGCCCCAGGCGGTCACGCATATTGTCAAGGTGCGCTTTGATCGCCGGGTTGTAGACGCCCCAGCCCGCGAGGCCGCCCCGGTTGGGCCCCTCGAAGGGCGCGCAGAAGCCCCGCGCCCCGGTGTGCCGGTCCTCCACGATGTTCACCACCATGGAGGGCGTTGCGATGCCGGTGCCCGGCACCACGATGTGGTAGTCGTTGCCGGCGGCGAACTCGATCTCGCCCGACGCGAGCTTTTCCCGCGCCTCCTCTTCCGTTTCGGCCAGGCCTTCGTACATCGCGCCGTTCACGCCGCCCTGCTTCTGGGTCTCGCACATGTCCTCCCAGGCGATCGACGGCCCGGAGTGGAGGATGAGGTTTTTATGCACGCCCGGCACGCATTCAATGGCCGGCTGCATGCCCACCCAGTACGGGTCCGATTCCTGCATCCATTCGATCGCAAAGTCGTTCGCGGCCTTTACTCTGTCCCTGATATCGTTCATATCGCTCACCCCGCGTCTATTCCAGTTTATCCAGTATCTCCCGGATCCTGTCCGGCAGCACCACCTGTTTGGGCGGGCGCCAGTCCAGCATCACCGTGTCGACCTCCTGCTGTCTGAGCGCCTCGCCCAGCATTTCCGCGCCGATATTCACCGCCTTGACGGGGCTAACGAAGATCCTGCCTGTATCCTCAGCCAATTCCGAGCATCTCCCTTCTCTTCCGGATGACGGCCGCCGCGAGCCTTGCCGCTTCCCCGTTATTGTCCATGACGGTCACGCCGGCTTCCCTGAGCTTCGCCGCCTGGTCATCGAGCCCCTGGGGGTCCAGGTCGCTGCCGCAGAGGGAGGCGATCACCGTCAGGTGCCGGCCCTCCTTTTCCGCGAGTTCGATCCCCTCCCGGATCGCGGGAGCCATGAGCCCCGCCGGGTCCTCGCACAGGCTGTATCCCAGGAGGAAGTCCATAAGGATCACGGCGGTCTCCGGGTCCTTCGCCTCCTGCAGGAAGCGGCTGATCCGCGGCGCGGGATCGATGGCCGCGTGGGGCCTGCCCAGGGTGAATATCTCCGCCCCGATGTCGATCATTGAGTCGCCTTTGCTCACGAAGGGGTCTTCGAGCATGCGGTCCTCGGTGAAGGCGATATTGCCGTACATCGGCCCCAGCACCCGCTCGGCGAGGATGAGGGTCTCCTCCGCCAGGGAGCCGCCGCAGTACAGGCCCCGGAGGTATTTCTGCTCCGGCGCCATCTGTGTGGCTTCCTTTTCCGCCGCCGGCGCCAGGCGCTCAAAGCGCTTATTTTCGTCCTCGGGGACGTATCTTCTGCCCTCGGCCAGGGCGATCGCGGTCTTCGCCGTGGTCTCGAAGCTGTCCGACGGCACCGCGCCCGCGGCCTCGGCCAGGGAGGCGTCGCAGTGGATGAACTGGGCCACGACGGGCTTGGAGCACTGCCGCACGCGTTCGAAGATCTTTTCGACGACGGCCGCGGCCGGGGGCTTGGAGATCAGCACGATCACTTTAGTGGCCGGGTCGTTCTCCAGGATCCCGATGGACCGGAGCATCGTGATGCCGCCCACCTTTTCGTTGAGGTCCCTTCCGCCCACGCCGATGGCATGGCTGACGCCGCAGCCCTCCCGGTGGATGATGTTCATGACCTCCTGCATGCCGCTGCCGCAGGCCGCGGCGATGCCGATGTTCCCCCGGCGCACCTTGCTGCACAGGCCGATGGCGATGCCGTTGATGAAGCTCAGGCCGCAGTCCGGCCCCATCATGAGGAGGCCCTTTTCCCTCGCCAGGGTCTTTAAGCGCACTTCCTGTTCGATGGGCACGTTGTCGCTGAACATGAACACGTCCATGCCCATTTTGAGCGCCTTTTCCGCCTCGGCGGCGGCGTACTGCCCGGCCACGGAGATGACCGCCAGGTTCCTGTCCTTCACGGTGCGGGCCATCATGTCCAGGGTGCGGTATTTCCTGCCGCGCCGGGCGGTGTTCTGAGCGGTCAACATTTTCAGGAACTCTTCCCGGGCCCGGGCGGCGGCGTCTTCGTCCTCCGCGGCCACCGCGATGATCAGGTCGTTGGGGGTCGCCGATCTGCCCTCGTCCGTAAGAAGCCCGAGGTCCTGCATGGTATCCTTGTTGAGGGCCGTGCCCATGCCCACGCTGATGTCGCGGACCCCGGCGCTCCCGGCCAGCTTCGCGGCCAGGCGCATCAGGAAGACGCTGTCATAGTATCTTTCCTTTTCCACATAGTTCCTGATCACCATGTCTCATATCTCCTTCTCCGGCGGGGCGAGGACGATATGCCTGCGCCATTCCGGGTCCCGGCGTTCCGGAAAGTCCGCGCGGTAGTGCACGCCCCGGGATTCCGTCCTCTCAAGGGCCGCCCGGCACGCGAGGGCCGCGATCTCGATCAGATGGCAGGCCTCGGTCTTCAGCCGCAGGCTCCGGCAGCTGTCGGGCACGGTCTTTTTAAGGTCCGCCAGCTTTTTCTCCAGCACCGCGGCCGCTTTTTTGAGCGTCGTGCCGTCCCGCACGGGCCCCAGCACCTCTGCCGCTGTCCCGCGGGCCGCCGCCTTCACGGCCTCCCAGTCCGTCTTTTCCGCCCGGGGATCGATCTTCAATAACGGTCCCGAACCGTTCAGCTCCGGGGTCTCAGGCATCGGCGCGCTCCGATACGCGGCCGCCGCTTTCCCCGCGGCGCGGCCGAACACGTAGGTCTCCGCTCCCGCGTTGCCGCCCAGCCGGTTGGCGCCGTGCAGCCCGCCCGTGACCTCGCCCGCGGCGTACAGGCCCGGCACTTCGGTCGAGCCGTCATCGCAGATCCTGACGCCGCCCATCATGGAGTGGGCCGCCGGGCCGACCTCGATAATGTCTTTCGTCAGGTCGATGCCCGCGGCGAGGAAGCGCTCGTAGTAAAGGACGTGCTTTTCTTTGATCTCGCCTTCCGGGATCCCCGTCAGGTCCAGATACACCCCGCCGTGCTCCGAACCGCGGCCCTCCCGGATCTCAAGAGCGATCAAACGGGCCAGCATGTCCTTCGACGCGGCGCCTTCGGCCGGATAGTGCTTCAGTACGAACCGTTCGCCCAGGCTGTTCGTCAGGATGCCGCCCTTGCTGAGCAGCGTGGTCGAAAGGCCCAGGGGCCCGGGCCATACGGCGCGGCAGGGTTCGTGCTGGATGAATTCGAGATCGGTGAGCGCCGCCCCGGCGTGCCAGGCCATGGCCATGCCGTCGGCCGTCTGGTCCGGGGGATAGGTGCTGTTCTTCATCAGGTGCGCGCCGCCCGTCGCCAGCACGACGGCGCCGGCACGCACGATGAAAGGTTCGTCGGTATCCGTGCGCATGCACACGGCTCCGCGGACGGCCCCGTCCGTTTTGAGGAGCTCCAGCGCCGCGGACCGGTCGACGAAACGAACGGGCAGCTTCGCGCAGGCGTCTCTGAGCACGGCCATGCTGGCCTTTCCGGTGGCGTTTCCATGTTTGACCAGCCGGGGCACGCTGCACCCCAGGGGCCTGAGCAGCTGATACGCCCGGACGTTTTCGGGCCGGCGGTCGAATGTGAGGCCCAGGCCCTCCATCTGCCTGACGGTGTCCGCGCTGTGTTCGCTCAGAGCTCTGATCAGCCCTTCGTCCCCGATCTCCCAGCCGCCGCGGAAGGTGTCCCCGGCGAAGAGTTTCGCACTGTCAAGAGGCCCTACGGGCGCACAGAAACCCAGCACCGCCGCGCTTGCCGCGGCGCCCTTGCTGACGACGAGCACGTCCTTCCCGGCCTGCGCCGCCGTCAGGGCCGCTTCCAGGCCGGCGATCCCGGCGCCCAGCACCAGGACGCCGCATTCGAGCACGGGGCACGTCATGCGCCCGCCTCCCGGGCGAGGAGGCCCAAAGCGTTCTCCCGGCAGATCTTCCGGTACGTCTCTTCCGACAGGCGGCCGCTTTCCGCAGCGCTGTCCAGGAACCTAATCACCTTCATGTAGATATCGTACATTTCAAGGCACTTCGGATCGTGGAGGTCCGTTCCGTACAGGATCCGGCCCGCGTATTTTTCAAAATACCGGCAGGTGTATTCCGGGTCCGCCAGGATAGCTTTGCCGCCGCTCAGGGAGGAGAATTCCATCCACAGGTTCGGGTATGCCGCCATCAGCTCTTCCACACGGCCGCCCGGCCCGAATTCCTGCCAGAACCGGGGAGAGTGGCCGATGACGGTCAGCCCCGGGAAAGTCCTCAGGACTTTTTCGAGCCTCGGCAGCCCGGGATCGTCCACGATGCCGTAATCGTTCCCGAGTTTTCCGAAGTGCATGAGCACGGGCATGTTCATGATCTCGCAGCACCGGAACAGGTTCATGGCCCGGGGGTCGTCCAGGTAAATGTTCGCCGTCATCTCGCCCACGCCCCGGGCGCCGCGGGCGTGATAGTACCTCAGGTAATGGAGAAAGTCCGTATCCGGGCCGTTCTTCCCCTGGCGCGGGTCGATGTTGCAGAACCAGCCGCAGAACACGTCCGGCCTGTCCCCGACCATCCTGCGCGCTTCCCGCTGGCTCAACCGGTCGCAGGTGCCTTCCGGGGCCGAGCCCTGGGGCAGGAGCACCGCCCTGTCCACCCCTAGGCGGGCGTACATAGCCCGCAGGTCGTCGGGCGTGGGATAGTTGCTGCCGTTGTGCCGGGGCAGGTCCGGTTCCGGCACGCAGTGCACGTGGATATCGATCTTTTTGATCCGTTCCATCGCTGTTCCCGATCCTTTTCCTTTTCGGTCCTGTTTTATGCTTCCGGCCCGGGGCCGAAGTCGGGGATGTCCACGGGCTCGCCGTCCCGCATCATGGATTCGTGGGCGCACAGGCCGGGGACGGTGAAG
>CADCQZ010000439.1 GCA_902803675.1 uncultured Eubacteriales bacterium | reverse complement strand
TGAAACAGTACATCATAAGTACAATCCAAAGCCTTGAAACCGCATGCCCGCGGGCGATATAATAGGCAAAACCCGCGGGGGCAGTTCGTTCCCCGGGCTTCATTGATTTTAAGGAGGAACATATCATGAAAAAGCTTATCGCCCTCATGCTGGCCGTGCTCATGACCGCGAGCGTGACCTGTGCCCTGGCCGACGGGATCAAGATCAGCACCATCGGCCCGCTGACCGGCCCCTACGCCATTTACGGCACCAACGTGGCCTATGCCATCCAGATCGCCGTGGATGAGATCAACGCCAAGGGCGGCATCCAGTTCGAGTACCTGACCGCGCAGGACGACCAGGGCGACCCCACCCTGGGCGTGAACGCCTACAACGCCCTGATGGACGACGGCATGCAGATCCTGGTGGGCACCGTGACCTCCGGCGCCTGCATCGCCGTGGGCTCCGAAGCCTTCAATGACCGCACCTTCCTGCTGACCCCCTCCGCCTCCAACGACCTGGTGACCGCGGACAAGGACAACGTGTTCCAGATCTGCTTCACCGATTCCAACCAGGGCAAGGCTTCCGCGCAGTACATCGCGGCCTACGGCCTGGCCAAGAAAGTGGGCGTCATCTACAACAACGCCATCGACTACTCCATGGGCATCCGCAACACCTTCGTGGCCGAGGCGGCCGAGCAGGGCCTGGAGATCGTCGCGGAAGCTACCTTCTCCGATGACAACAACGCGGACTTCTCCGTGCAGGTCAACGCCATGAAGGAAGCCGGCGCCGAGCTGGTGTTCCTGCCCATCTACTACACCCCCGCCAGCAACATCCTGGCCAGGGCGAAGACCGTGGACTACGCCCCGATCTTCTTCGGCGTGGACGGCATGGACGGCATCCTGACCATGGAAGGCTTTGATCCCGCCCTGGCCGAGGGCGTCATGCTGCTGACCCCCTTCTCCGCTTCCTCCACCGATCCGGTCACCGCGGCTTTCGTCGCCAAGTACCAGGAGATCTACAAGGACATCCCCAACCAGTTCGCCGCCGACGCCTATGACGCCGTGTATGTTCTGGCTGAGATCTGCGAGGCTGCCGGCATCACCGCCGAGACCGACCCCGCGGACGTGTGTGAAAAGCTGATCGCTGCCATCACCGCCGAGGGCTATCACCATGACGGCATCACCGGCGACATGCAGTGGGCTACCGACGGCACCGTGAACAAACTGCCCCAGGCCGTGACCATCGTGAACGGCGAATATGTGCTGAACGAGTAGTTTTTCACCCGCACGCCCGGCTCGGGATCCCGATCCTGAGCCGGGTTTTTGATGCGTTTGATGTTGAGTTTGCGCTCGATTAATGGTATCATACATCACATTAAAGCGCCCCCACCGAACGGGGGCGGCATGATCTTGATGGAGGAGGAGAGCTCCCCGTGCTCAAATTTCTGGATCATCTGATCAACGGGATCAGCCTCGGCAGTGTGTACGCCATCATCGCCCTGGGATACTCCATGGTGTACGGCATCGCCAAAATGCTCAATTTCGCCCACGGCGACGTGATCATGGTGGGCGCCTTCGTGTGCTTCAGCGCCACGTTCTATTTCGGCCTGCCGCCGGTGATCGGCATCGTGCTGTCGGTGATCATATGCACCCTGCTGGGCATCACCATCGAGCGCACGGCCTACAAGCCCCTGCGGCAGGTGACCAGCCTGGCGGTGCTGATCACGGCCATCGGCGTCAGCTATCTTCTGCAGAACCTGGCGCTGCTCATCTGGGGCGCCAACAACAAGGTGTTCACCTCCGTGATCCCCTTCGGGTCCCTGAAGCTGTTTGACGGCAGGCTGGTGATCTCATCGGAGAGCATCGCCACGGTGATCATCGGCGTCGCGATCATGGTGGGCCTCAACACCTTCGTGCACCGGACGAAGCTGGGCAAATCCATGCGGGCCGTGTCGGAGGATAAGGGCGCGGCGGAGCTCATGGGCATCAACGTGAACCGCACCATCTCGCTGACCTTCGCCATCGGGAGCGCGCTGGCCGCTGTGGCCGGTGTGCTGCTGTGCTCATCCTACCCCATCCTGACGCCCACCACGGGATCCATGCCGGGCATCAAGGCCTTCACGGCGGCGGTGTTCGGGGGCATCGGATCCATCCCCGGCGCCATGCTGGGCGGCATCCTTCTGGGCATCATCGAGATCCTGGGCAAGGCCTACATCTCCACCGAGCTGGGAGACGCCATCGTGTTCGCGGTGCTGATCATCGTGCTGCTGGTGAGGCCTTCCGGCCTTCTGGGCAAGCCCCAGCGCGAAAAGGTGTAAGGGGGTGAAGGCATGAACGCCAAGAAAAGAAACTTCATCAGGACCCTGATCACCTACGGCGTGGTGATCCTCGCCTTCGTCATCTGCCAGATCCTGATCGGCAACAAAATGATGAGCCGCTCCCTGAAGGGGCAGCTGGTGCCCATCTGCTGCTATATCGTGATGGCGGTATCCCTGAACCTGACGGTGGGCATCTCCGGCGAGCTCTCCCTGGGGCACGCGGGCTTCATGAGCATCGGCGCTTTTTCCGGCGTGATCTTCGCCACCTGGCTCAAGGCGCTTGAGCCTTCCATGAGCGATCCGGCAAGGCTTATGTTCGCCATCCTGATCGGCGGGATCCTGGCCGGCGTCGCGGGCGTGCTCATCGGCATCCCGGTGCTGCGCCTGAGGGGCGACTACCTGGCCATCGTGACCCTGGCCTTCGGCGAGATCATCAAGAACGTGCTCAATATCGTGTATTTCTCCCTGGACGGCAAAAAGCTGCACGCCTCTTTCAACGACCCGAACCTGCCGGGCAAGTTCGTGTTCAACGGGCCCGCCGGCACCCAGAGCGTCACGAAGATCGCCACCTTCGAGGCCGGCTTCATCCTGGTGATATTCACCCTTTTCGTGGTGATGAACCTGGTCAATTCCCACTCCGGCAGAGCTATCAAGGCCATCCGGGACAACCGCATCGCCGCCGAATCCACCGGCGTGAGCGTGACCCGGTACAAGATGATGGCTTTCGTCACCTCGGCTGTGCTGGCCGGCATGGCGGGCGCCCTGTTCGGCCTGAATTATTCCACCCTGCAGGCCAGCAAGTTCGGCGTGGACGCGTCCATCCAGGTGCTGGTGTTCGTGGTGCTGGGCGGCCTGGGCAATATCCTGGGATCGGTGATATCGGCGACGGTCCTGTATATCCTGCCGGAGATGCTGCGTGAATTCTCCCAGTACAGGATGCTGCTCTACGCCATCATCCTGATCCTGGTGATGGTGCTGGGCAACAATCCCGCCTTGAGGGGCTGGGGCAGCGGCATCATCCGGAAACTGCGCGGGAAAGAAGAGGACGGGAAGGAGGAAGCGCGGCATGAGTGAGTATAAGAGGCACAGCACCACCAAGATGGTGCCCGTACCGAGCACGTCCATCGTCCCCGAGCGGGACCTGGGCAAGCAGCCGGTGCTGGAGACCCATCACCTGGGCATCGAGTTCGGCGGGCTCAAAGCGGTGGATGACTTCAACCTGACCATCGGCCGCACGGAGATCGCCGGCCTGATCGGCCCCAACGGCGCCGGAAAGACCACCGTGTTCAACCTGCTCACCAAGGTGTATCAGCCCACCACCGGCACGGTGCTGGTGAACGGCCGCGACACCTCCGGCATGAGCATCGTGCAGGCGGCCAAGCTGGGCCTGGCGCGCACGTTCCAGAACATCCGCCTGTTCAGCAACATGACGGTGGAGGAAAACGTGCGCATCGGGCTGCACAACCAGATATCCTACAACATGATGACCGGCATTTTCCGCCTGCCGGGGTACTGGAAAAAGGAAAAGCAGCAGCACGAAAAGGCCATGGAGCTGCTGAAGATCTTCGACATGCAGGACCTTGCCGACGCCCGGGCGGGCAGCCTGCCCTACGGCGCGCAGAGGAGGCTCGAGATCGTGCGGGCCCTGGCCACGCAGCCGAGCCTGCTGCTGCTGGACGAGCCCGCCGCCGGCATGAACCCCCACGAGACCGAGGAACTGATGGAAAACATCATCCGCATCCGTGACCGGTTCCAGATCGCCGTACTGCTCATCGAGCATGACATGCGCCTGGTGATGGGGATCTGCGAGGGCATCTGCGTGCTGGATTACGGGCGGATCATCGCCAAGGGCACCGCGGAGGAGATCCAGAACAACCCCGTGGTGATCGAGGCGTACCTCGGAAAGAAAAAGGAGGGCTGATAAATGACCGAGCAGAAGCAGCCCCTGCTGACGGTGGACAATGTCCACGTCTACTACGGCGCCATCCACGCCATCAAGGGCATTTCCCTGGAAGTGTACGAGGATGAGATCGTGACCCTGATCGGGGCCAACGGCGCCGGAAAATCCACGACGCTGAACGCCATCGCCGGCCTGATCAGGCCCCGGTCCGGATCCATCATCTTCGACGGGAAAAACATCGGCGGCGTGCAGGCCAGCAGGATCGTGCCCATGGGCCTGAGCCTGTGCCCCGAAGGGCGGCGCATTTTCCAGCAGATGAGCGTGAGGGAAAACCTGGAGATGGGCGGCTTTACCCGCGACCCGGCGGAAGTGAGCGCGTCGGTGGATGAGATGTTCCAGCGGTTCCCCCGCCTCAAGGAACGCTCCGGCCAGATCGCCGGCACCCTGTCCGGCGGCGAGCAGCAGATGCTGGCCATGGCCCGGGCGCTGATGTGCCGTCCCAAGCTGATGATGCTGGACGAGCCCTCCATGGGCCTTTCCCCCATCCTGGTGGATCAGATCTTCCAGATCGTGCGCGAGCTGCATGCAGCGGGGGTCACGGTGCTGCTGGTGGAACAGAACGCCCAGATGGCCCTTTCCGTGGCCGACCGGGCGTATGTGCTGGAGACCGGCCAGATCACCATGTCCGGGGACGCGCAGGCCCTGCTGCACAACGACGCGGTCCAGGCCGCGTACCTGGGGAACTGATCCAGCACATTTTGAAACACCGCGGTCTCCCGGCATCAGGAACTGAACAAACAGCCCGAAGCGATGATACGCTCCGGGCTGTTTTATAGTTGGGATCATGCCGGTGACAGGATCCACTGCTCCGGATCAGTCGAGGCTCTCGGGATCCTCCCCTCTTAAGAATCGGGCCCCGTCGGGCACATCGACATACGGGAAGGCATCAGAGTTCGCCGCGAGATAGATGAGATCTTCCGCGTCGGCGGCGAACGTGAACTCAAGATCGAAGCCGCCCGTCTCGGTGAGGTGAACGGTGTCGTAAAACACGCTCCAGGTGCCGCTGCCCAGATAGCTGCTCAGCGGTCCCTCGTAAAAGGTATAGGTGCCGTCCGCCTTCAATGTGAGGGTGAAGTCTCCCCCGGCGCCTTCACCCTCGTACCGGAAGGTGCCCGCGAGACGGAGCGCCTTCGCCCGCTCAAACAGCTCCCACATCCGGTCGGCCGCGTCGTGATAACCGTCGGGGAAGCGGTTCTCGCCCGATGCGTATACATTGGTGCCGTCCGCGTACGTGAGAGAAAGGCTGAAGCTCTCCCCGTCCAGCACATACGGGGTGCTCCCCCTGAAACCGTCCCATGACGCGATATCATATCCCTCGATGATCCGCGTGAGTTCCTCCGTGAGATCCTCACCGAATGGGATCGGATCACCCTCGTTTTCCGTGAGGGTGTACGCGCCCCGGCGCAGCGTGACCTCATAGGTGACGGGGGCCATGTATCCCCCGCGCGTAAAGCGCAGACGCGTGAGCACATGATCCCGCGCCAGGCGGGAGCACAGATCCAGGAATGCCGATCTCCCGGCCGGAGAGGCGAAGGTGAACTCCTGCAGCCGGCCTTCATCATGGGACCAGTACAGATACATCCACGGGCCGCTGTCGCCGTCCAGCACAGGATCCGTGCGCTCCCGGACAGCGCCGCCGCGAAGACATTCAAAAAAGGCGGCCCAGTCCTCATCCGTCAATCCCACCGTACCGGAGGACACGATATCATCCTCGGTCTGGGGCCATCCGCCGCCCTGGCGCGATTCATGGTAAAACCATTTTTCCCCATCCTCCCGCCAGAAACGGTATCTCAAATACTCCGGCGGGTAGACGGAAGTGGAGAAGGTATAGTAAAAGTCCGTGATGTCGTCCGGCGCGATATCCTCACCCACCGTGATCACGGCGCCGGCGCGCGCGGAAAGGGCGCACAGGATCAGGACGGTCAGGATCAGGTATCGGTATTTCCCCGCCATGAACGGCCTCCTCAGTCGCGCCTGTACTTGGCATAGATCCGCTGGTAGGTGATCATCAGGGCTGGGATGCCCAGCAGGCATACGGCGATGAGCACGAAACCGCCGGCCGTCACGGAGCGGATCCCGACGATCGTGCAGGCCCAGAACCCCAGGGAGAGCGTGATCCACATGCGCCCGTTCGCCCTGTTGTAAGCCTTCACGTCGGTGATCTCGTTTTCCCCGACGCTCGTGCCGGACCAGAACCACATGGGTTTCTCCCTCTTCGCGGCATAAACACCGATGCCGGTGAACACGGCACTGACGGGGATCATGATGATCAGCCAGATCAATACGCCCGACATAGCTAATCTCCTTTCACGCAGCTCAAGGATGGTCTGTGACCCGTATTATATGCCTGTTCGGCCCCGGCCGCAATACACGATTGCGCCCTGCCGGTACAACGCCTATAATAGACGGGTCCCATCATCCGTTTTTGCCGCCGCTTCCCGCGGCGCGGACAGGACGCGGAGGTGAATGATATGATTTTGAGCGGCGATGCCCGGGATTTTGTGCTTTTGAGCGAAGCGGTGCCCGAGGCGCTCATGGATATCCGGTACTATTCCACTTTCAACTTTACGGGCGCCCGGGTGGACGGGTATGAGGAGCCCGTCGCTCTTTTGACCCGGGAAGCCGCCGCGGCCCTGAAGGATGTGAGCGCCGAAGCGCTCAAAAAGGGGTTCCGCCTGAAGATCTTCGACGCCTACCGGCCGCAGATGGCTGTGGACCATTTCCTTCGATGGGCGCTGGATCCCGGGGACATAAGCATGAAGCGGTACTTTTATCCCGATATCGATAAAAGCGCTCTGGTCCCCGGGGGCTACATCGCCGGGCGCAGCGGCCACACCCGCGGCAGCACCGTGGACCTGACATTGTTCGATATGGCCCTCGGAACGGACGCGGATATGGGAAGCCCCTTCGATCTTTTCAGCGAAAAGAGCCATTCGGACTATACGGGCATCACAGAAAAGCAGTACGCCTCCCGCATGCTGCTGCGTGATGCCATGCTGTCCCACGGTTTCAGGCCCCTGAAAGAAGAATGGTGGCATTACACCCTTGATGATGAGCCGTATCCCGATACCTATTTCACCTTTCCCGTCTCCTCCCGCATCGAGCGCGGCGAGTGCCGCTGACGGTTCTGCGCTTCATATATAGAAACACTTATGCCCTCTCCCGGATCGGAAGGGGGCATCTTTATCGGCATTCTTTCTCCTGAGGCGGTGATCATCCGTACACGGCTGTTCACCTCTCCGGCAAAGCTCCCATTCTCTCCAGTGCGAGAAGCGCCTGCCGCATCCCGAACAGGATATCCCGGCCGGAGGTGGCCCCGATCCACTCAAGCTCCAGCGCGCGCCGCCTGACATCAGCACCCGTCCCGACAGCCTCGAGCACCCGGACGATGGCCTCACCGAAGTATCCTTCACGGGCCAGGCGCAGATACCGGGCGCTGACAAAAGTGGTACCGGCAAGATCATCATCCGTGATCATAAAGGGCGCGTCCCGATCCGCGGCCGCGAAAACAGCCATGACGCCCACGCAGGCGTCGTCATAGGACGGGGTGAGTCCCGGGCCGAGGCCGATGAAGTCGGCGCCGTTTTTCGCCCCCAGGGCCGATACCGCCTGCTCACGGCGCTCAGGCGGCAGACCGTCAAGGCCCGTGGAACCCACGGACGTGAACTCAAGCAGCGCGTCGATCCCGTCCCGGCTGAATCCCTTTTTGATCCTGAACCGGGACAGATCATCCACACGGGCGACAGTCAGCTGCCGCCGGCCGATCAGGATCATATCCTGATCCAGCACACAGGGGTCCCCTGTGTCAAAGGTGCGGAAAACGCCTTCGGGCATCAGGATCGAATCCGGCACCCTTGAATACCGGCGGCTGATCAGGGTGATCAGACGCGGCCCTGTTAAGGTATCCAGCCTGACATTCACCGCGTGATCGAATACGGAATGGACCGTCCCGGCGGCTTTTTCCCCCACGGCCGGTGTCAGGTAAGCGGGCAGTGCGATCATGATCCGAGCACCCCGACACATCCCCGGGCGACCATGAGTTCCTCGTTGGTCTCAAAAACCCAGAGAGATACGCCGCTGTCTTTCGTGCTGATCATGCCCTCATATCCCGACACGTTCAGACTGTCGTCTATTTCGGCATTGAGGAAAGATAGTTTTTCAGCCGCCTGTTTTCTGAAGCGGGCATCATTGGTGCCGATGCCGCCGGTGAAGCAGATGGCGTCCACCCCGCCGAGGAAAGCCGTGTACATGCCGATATAGCCCACCACACAGTCGACGAACGCGTCGAGCGCCAGTTGTGCCCGCTCATTTCCGCCGTCCGCCGCCTCCTCGATCAGGCGCATGTCGTTGCTCACGCCCGACAGTCCCAGGAGCCCGCCCTCTTTTGACAGCGCTCTGAGCGCTTGATCGTATCCGCCCAGCTCGTCCGCCAGAGCGGGCAGACAAAACACATCCAGATCCCCGACCCGGTTGTTGTGGAACACACCGCTTTGCGGTGTGGCTCCCATGGAATTGGCAACACTCTTCCCATTCTTGATGGCGCACAGGCTGCAGCTGCCCCCAAGATGCACGCTGATCACACGCCTTGCTTCGGGGGCGGCCTGTGCCATCTTCCAGGCGATATAGGAATGGCTGCTGCCATGGAAGCCGTAACGGCGGATGCCGTAACGCTCCACCCACTCGTAGGGCACACCGTAGACTGCCCTCTCAAGCGGGATCGTGGCGTGAAAGGCCGTCTCGAAGCAGGCGATCTGCGTCAGGGACGGGTATTTCGCCGCCATCGTGCGCATCATGTTCAGGTATACGGGGTTGTGTGCGGGAGCAAGGATACACATGCGCTCCATCTCGGCCATCAGCTCCTCATCCACGAGCCGGGCCCCGGATACGCGCCCGCCGTGCACCGCCTTGTAGCCCACGGCATCCAGGGACGCCATCTCCACGTCGAGCCCTTTCAGCCGCAGCACTGCCAAACACAAGTCCAGGGCCGAGGAGTGGTCCATGCAGGCACAGGTCTGCTTCATCTTTTCACCGTTCACTGTCACTGACATGGTGCCCGTTGAGCCGATGCTCTCCACCCCGCCGGAAGCGAGGCATTTTTCTTCGTCACCCATCTCATACAGCTTAAACTTGAAGCTTGTGGATCCCAGATTCATCACCATGATCCTGCGCATCGGGCTTTACCTCCCCTGAAATAAAAAAACGGCGGAAACGAAGCGCCCCGCCGCGGAACAATGTCTATTTCTTCTCGCTGTACTTAGCGGCGAAGGCTTTCATGGCTTTCTGGAAGCACTCCATGGGGACTCTTGCCATGCCGGCACCGATAAGACCGCCCTCGTGATTGAACATGCCGCCATGGATAGCCGGCAGCACTCCGGTCTTCAGGACCAGACGGATATCGATACCGACCGGCAGACGGTCAAAGTCCAGATTCGGCACCACATAATTCGGATTGCGTGTGATGCAGATATTCTCCATTTCACGGCTCTGATCGATGGACTCCCTGAGAGACATACCTCGCAGATTACACACGATGGGACTGGCCGCAGCGGCAAAACCGCCCATCCCGGCGACCTCCACAACGCAGCTGTCGCCGATCCAGGGCAGCTGATCCTTCTCGGTGAACTTCGCCGAAGTATACCGCCCCTTCATCATCGGGGCCTTCGTTGTGAACCACTGTCCGGGCAGCGAAGCGATCTTGATGCCAAATTCCACACCGTTGCCTGCCAGGGCCGTGACCATCGTGGAATACTCGATCCCGTCCGCGGCGACAGCGGCTGCCCTTGAGGCGCCCTGACCATAGCAGTGGAAGAAGCGCGGGGTCTCCACGATGTATCGTACGGTGCGGAGGATCTGTTCCTTAGGCAGGTCCAGCTCGAACAGACGCGGAAGTACCAGCTTGTCAAACAGCAGATCCGCTGCCGTCTGCCTCGTATGGTTCTCGTCACCCATCTGCATGCCTTCGGCCAGAATAGGTTTGATCGCGATGCCGCCGGACTTCGCGAGCATCTCACGCATCGGAGGAAAGAGCACCTCACGCATCGTGCGCAGGTTTTCGGCGATCCCCTCGTTGTAAAGGCCCCAGCCGCAGAATCCGCCCTGATAGACCGGCCCTTCCGCAGGAAATGTGGCGGCAGTCGTATGGTTGCGCCTGTCCTCGATGACGTTCATGGCCACGGATCTCGTGATGATCCCCGTACCGGCGCCGACCGTATTGTGGTTGAGCGCGGAGTCGATCCTGATCTCACCGGAGCGGATGATCTCCACTGCTTCTTTCTCATCCTTCGCCCAGCCTTCGAAGAGCATCGCGGACACCATGCCGCGTCTGTGCAGCATCACCATATCTTCATAATCCACCGGCGGCCCGGAATGGAGGATCATATGGTCCTCCAAACCTTCTACGCACTCACCCGCGGGCCGTATATCGACCCAGTACGGATCATTCTCCGTCAGACATGCCGCGGCACGCTGATTGGCTTCGGCGATCCTTTGCTTGATATCCATCTTATGTTCCTCCCGACTGATCACAGGAATTCATCCAGCAGCTCCTGGATCTCTTCGCTCTGCTGATACTCCGGCGTCCAATTGATCTGGACACAATCGCATTTCTGGTCC
>CADCQZ010000438.1 GCA_902803675.1 uncultured Eubacteriales bacterium | reverse complement strand
TGCTCGGAAAAATGCCCGTAAATGTTCCTGTTGATGGTGCCCGCGCCGCGGGCGGGATCCAGGCGGATCGTGATCATGACCGTATGTTCTCCTTTCATTTCTCAAATCCCACGCATTTTAAGTGGGGCGAGCCGGTGCCCTCGTACCTGAGGTACAGGGCCTGCACCCCGTCGGGGAAGTCCACCTCCGCCGTGTAACGCTTCCACACGTTGGAACTGTCGATCCTGACGCGTCCCAGGTCCGGCCCGTCCCATTTGGAGCGGATCACGAAGTCCCCGTGGGCGTAGGCCCGGCACTCGACGGCGACGCGCTTCACCCCGAGGCAGGAAAAGTACTTAAAGCCGATCACCGTGCCGTCACGGATGGAGGCGATATAGCCGTCCTCCCTGTCGTCGTCCCGGCCATCCTGGGTGATCTTCGGCAGGGCGGGATCCCCCGCGTAGAGGACCGGCTCCGGCGTGATCAGGTGGCAGGCGATATAGGCGGGATAGTCGCCCTCGCCCTTTAACGGGCCGCCGTTGAGCCCGCAGGAGGTGATCTCCGCCTGGCGGATGCGGCCCCGGTCGTCGAAAAAGATGGGCTCCGCGCATCCCTGGCGGCTGAACCAGGTGCCGTTGGTCTGCCGGTGGTAGAACACATACCACTGGCCGTTGATCTCAACGATGCTGCCGTGATCGTTGCCCCCGATGGCGGCGGGGCGGTCCGCCGGCTTGTAGGAGGAGATGCCGATGTCGCAGTTGCTGACGATGACCCCGCCGTAGGTGAAGGGCCCCCGGGGATCGGGGGATGTGGACCAGCACAGCTCATGCATCACCGTGGAGGAGTACACGAAGTAATAGGTGTCCCCCCGCTTCCTGATGGAGGCGGCCTCGAAATAGGCGTGCCCCTCAAAGCCCGTGCCCTCCTCGTACTCGCAGCCCGGGGCGCAGATGACGGGCGCTTCCTCAACGGTCACCATGTCCGGCCCCAGCACGGTGCACATGGCGCCGTGACGGCTCTTGTCCCCCCGGCCGCAGAAGCCGGTGTACAGGTAGGTACGGTCCCCCTCGGTGAGCACGCCGGGATCGAACTGGGGCTCGTCCCCTTCCCTTTCGCCCAGGCGGGTGCCGTCCTTGTAATGGACGTAGCCGTAGAACCGGTACCTTCCCGCGGGGGAATCGCACACAGCCACGGACACGAAGCCTACCTTGTCGTACACGTAGTACAGGTAGTACCTGCCGTCCGGCCCCCGCGTGACGTCCGGGGCGTAGAGGCACATGCTGCCGTCGGCGTTCACGGGATCGCCGTCCCGGGGGAAGATCACGCCCTCGCAGCGCCAGTCACTCAGGTCATCGACGGGAGCGGACCAGCCCATGTAGTCCCCCATGCAGAACACGTAGCCGTTGAAATAATCATGGGAGCCGTACACGTACACCCGGTCCCCGAACACGTAGGGTTCCCCGTCCGGGATATACTCCCAGGAGGGCAGATAGGGGTTGAAGGCCTGCTTTTTCATACACCGGCCGTCCTTTCCAGATATTTTTCAAGGAGGAATGCCTCAAGCGCGCTCTCAGGGCATTCTTCCGCCGACCCCCCATCCCTGAACGCCATGCGGCGGGGCGCCGCGGGATCGAAGGCCGGCCAGGCGGGGAGCTCCTCCCCGTCGGACCCCGTGCCGTTGGGATCCCCGGACCGGATGAAGGCGCACCAGTGATCGCACATCCGCCGGGCCAGGTCGTAGTGCCTGCCCTTAAAGGGCCGCCAGCACTTGGCCAGGGTCTCGAAGAAGAACCACAGGTCCACCGAGTGGAAGGTGCCCGGATGATCCCAGCCGGGGATGTCCGCCTCAAAGCAGTAGTAGTACATCGGCGCCGTGATCCCCCGGCGCCGCCTCACGGCCGCGGAAGCGCGCGCGCCGAACCCGATGGCATTGACGCCGCCCTCCCGTTGGATGCTGTCAAGGTCCGCGGGACGGGTGAAGTTTTTCAGGAAGCGATCCGCGTCAGGCCCGAAGGTGTTTTGGGCAAAGGATGCGAGGCCCTTAAAGTCCTCCGCGGGCGGGAAGGAGATGAACTCGCTGTCCGTGTGCCCCAGGAGCACCGGCACGGGAAGGAGATCCTCATCCAGGAACCACTCCTGGCTGTTCCGCCGGGAGAACTTCCCATCCACCGCTTCCCCGAAGGTCCTGGCCCAGCCGTAGATGCCCTCCCAGACCATCAGCTTATCCCGCAGGGTGACTGCGTCGATCGCCCGGGCCTCCTTCAGGGTCTTCACCCCCAGGAAGTCAAAGAACCTGACGCCCCTTTCCTCCGCCTCCCGAAGGGTG
>CADCQZ010000437.1 GCA_902803675.1 uncultured Eubacteriales bacterium | reverse complement strand
GACTACGGCATGCTGATGCTGGGCGTGCTCTTCGCGTCCCTGCCGACGATCATCGTGTTCTTCGTGCTGCAGAAGCAGTTCGCGGAAGGCATCACCGGCGCCGTCAAGTAATATCCGTTCACCACAGAGCCTGCCGTCACAGCGGCAGGCTTTTTTAACCTCGCGCTTAAGGAGGCTCCCGATGAAAAAACTGCTGACCGGCCTGATCCTCATCCTCATCCTCACCGTCCCCATCGCCGTCGCAGAGGAGGTCATCCTGCCGGACGGATATGAAAGCAGCGGGCGCTTTTATCCCGTGATCTGCGTGATGCCTCAGGCGGAAGGAGAGGCCGACTCCAGCGGGCTCGCGGAACGCCTTTCAGAGGAAATGAAAGCCGGGCACGGCCTCGAGATGATCATCGTGAAACCCGTCATCGGCGCCGGGGCGGATCCCGCGGATGCAGTCAGACAGGCCCTCAGCAGGATCGACGCCGATCTCCGCACCATCCCCGATCCCGGCCACCGCTTCGCGGCGGGAACGGGGAACGGCGGATACCTGGCGTACATGCTGACCCTGACGGAAGACAGCCCCTTCGGCGGGGCTGTCAGCGTGCGGGGACATTTCACGCAGGACTCCGATCCCTGGGCATCCCTCGGCAGTGTTTATGAAAAACTGAAAGCCGTGAATGCCGCCGACAGGAACGCGCTGAATGGCATCTACACCTATATGGACGCGCCGGCTGACGATCCCTGGACCGATGAAGAAGGCTCCACCGACGATCTGGGAGCCCTTTTGATCGATCTGGGGATCGGCAGCGCGCGCCACGAATTCACCGTGAGGCCGGGGTGCTGGGATGAGAACTTCCTCTGCGAGTCCGCTCGCAGGGCCCTCATGAGGCTCACCGGATACATGCTGGAAGACGTGCTCACCGCCGAAATGACGCTGTCAAAGGCCGTCATATCCCCGCAGGACGCGGTCATCGAAGCCGAATGCGCTGTCACGCTGAACGACGGGATCACATCGTTCGCCCCGGAGGGGACGGAGCTTATGATCGGCCTTGCCTCCGGCAGCGAGACCGCCGAAGAGATCATGACCGTCGGCGGGCCCGGTAGATATCCATGCGTCCTCAGTGTGCCCAACACCCTCACGGACACCTCCGAAATAAAGATGACTGTCACGCTCCTGGGCGCCCGCGTGGAAACGGCCTCCGCTCCCGTGGTGGTCAAAAAGGAGACCGTCGGCGTGATCGACCTTTCCGAGGGCTGGCATTTCAATTATACGGGACTGACGAAGACCCTGGATGTACCCAGCCTCACCAAGGACGAGATCGCCGAATGGCCCGTGGTGCAGCCCGGCCTTGCCAGCTGGACCAAGGGCTTCGGCAACATCAGCGACGAGAACGTGCGGTCCGGTTACGGGCCCGATTACTTTGACTTCTTCATCATCGGCAACGGCTATTACGCCCGCACCTTCACGCTGCCGGAGGGGTACGATGAGGAAGCCCCCGAACTGTCCATCGGCTGTGTGGATGACCGGTGCGAGGTGTGGCTCAACGGCGTGAGGATCGGGGCCACCGGCATGGATGACCGGGGCATGCCCACCGGGGATACCACCTGGGCCGTGTTCAGCCATTTCACTCTGGACAGCGCTCTCCTTGATAAGACCGGCGAGAACCTGCTGGTGGTGCGCGCCTTTAACGACCAGCCCTTCGGCGCGGGCGGCTGGTATGCCGGTCCCATCGGCCTGTATACCCGGGAAGCCTTCGCGGCCATGACGAGCGGGGAGGAACGTTTCTTTGAGGAAACTTTCGATTCCCCCCCACGCCGCCCGGGCCCTCAAACAGGCGGAGCCGGCTCAAGTGCCTTACCTGATCTACCTGCCGCCGGACTATGAGAACGGTACCGGGCGCTATCCCACCATGTACCTGATGCACCAGTTCAATTCGGACCACACCTCCTACCGCACCGACGGCATCGACAAACTGCTGGATGAAGGCATCCGGGAGGGGCTCTTTGATCCGATGATCGTGGTGATCCCCAACTCCTCCGAGGAGAGCTGGTGGCGGGGCGAATGGGAAAAGATGATCACGGAGGACCTGATCCCCCACATCGACAGCCGTTACCGCACGATCCCGGACGCCCGTTTCCGCCTGACGGCCGGCTGCTCTATGGGCGGCCAGGGCGCTTTCGGCGTGGCCCTGAGGAACCCGAACTTCTTCAGCGGCGCGGTATCTTTCTTCGGCGCCTTCAGCTACGGCGGTGACGCCAATCCCGTCAATATCGCCCGCGCGGAAACGAAGGAATACATGGACTATTTCGCCCTGTACTTCTCCTGCGGCAATCAGGACAGTTACGGCTTCGGTGTCCCGGCCATCCTGCTGCACCAGCAGCTCAAAAGCCAGGGCACGGAACACCGCTTCCTCATCGAAAACGGCGGACATGACAGCGCCTTCTATCTCCCCCGCTTCAAGGACGCCCTGGCCTATACGCGTAACAATATGTACCATCCCGGGGAGCTGCCCGAGGATCTTCTCAGCGGCGCCTTTGAGATCGGGGGCTCCGAAGTCACCGTTACCGTAAAGGGCGCGGCGGCCCTGTCTGATCTCATGCTCACCGTGCCCGCCTCCTCCTATACCGCGGACCCATCGCCCGCGCTCGATATCCCCGTGAGGGTGGAGCTCATCCAGGGCGACACGGCGCATACCGCGGATCAGGTGTTCATGTACGCTCCGGACAATTCATCAGCCGCGTTTGGCATCGATCCCGCGGGCGTCATCGATCCCGGAAAGCCCTTCAGCGTCAGAGTGACCGCGTGGATCTTCGACACGGCGTATCTCCTGTGCGATAATGAGATCACCGTCAAATGATCTTCTCCGCTTATCAAAGGACCGGCCCCGCATGAGGCCGGTCCTTTGACATATCTCTTATGGTGTGATCTCACAAAGCCGTTTTCAACGCTCTCAGGCGGCGGTAACAGCAGACCATCAGGAAGAACCCGGCCCCCGCCCAGGCCATGATCTCCGCCAGGTACACGCCTGTGAGCCCCAGCAGCTTCGGCAGAAGAAGGGCGCCGCCCACACGCATCACCAGCTCCACGCCCCCGGACATCATGGGGATCAG
>CADCQZ010000436.1 GCA_902803675.1 uncultured Eubacteriales bacterium | reverse complement strand
GAGATGCTGCCCCGGGACCCGTCCTCCCGGGATCACGGACGAAACGGAGAAGAATGATGGAAAACGTCGACGTACTGATCGTGGGCGGCGGCCCTGCGGGGCTGGCGGCCGCGGTGCGCCTGAAGGAGAACGGCATCGAAGATATCCTGGTAGCGGAACGGGAACACGCATTGGGCGGCATCCTGCGCCAGTGCATCCACGACGGTTTCGGCCTCGCCCGGTTCGGGGAGAGCCTGTCCGGCCCGGAGTATGCCGCCCGGTTCATCTCAAGGGCCCGGGAACTTCAGATCCGCTGCCTGACGGACGCCGCGGTGACCCGTATCACGCCCGACAGGGTCGTGACCATCGTGACCCGGAGCGGCCTCAAGCATGTCCGGGCAAAGGCCGTGGTGCTTGCCATGGGATGCCGGGAACGCACGCGCGGCGCCCTGGCCATCCCCGGCGAACGCCCCGCCGGCGTCTATACCGCGGGCGTGGCGCAGGCTTATATGAACCTGTACGACCGCATGCCCGCCCGGGACGCGATCATCCTGGGGTCCGGGGACATCGGGCTCATCATGGCCCGGCGGCTGACCCTGGAAGGGGCCCGGGTCCAGGCGGTGTACGAGGTGCTGCCCTATCCCAGCGGCCTTACCCGCAATGTGCGCCAGTGCCTGGAGGACTACGGCATCCCCCTGATCCTCAGCCATACCGTGACGAAGATCCACGGGGACAAACGCCTGGAGGGTGTCACGGTATCCCGGGTGGACGCGCAGATGCGGCCCGTGCCGGGAACGGAAGAGTATCACGCCTGCGACACGCTCATCCTGTCCGTGGGGCTCATCCCGGAAAACGAGCTTTCCCTTGACGCCGGGGTCATGCTGGATAAACGCACCGGCGGCGCCGATGTGGATGAGCGGTATCAGACCAGTGTCCCGGGCATCTTCGCGGCGGGCAATGTGCTGCAGGTGCATGACCTGGCGGACCTGGTCTCCGAAGAAGCGGAAGCGCTGGCCGACGCGGTGGGGCGGTATCTGTCAGAGCCTGTGTTCCCCGCGGGCAGCCGAAAAGTGCGCTGCGGCCCCAGAGTGCGCTATACCGTGCCCCAGAGGGTGAACGGCTGTCAAGAGTTCATCCTCTCTTTGCGCGTGGCCGAGCCCATGCGGGATGTGGCCGTCACCGTCCGGCAGGGAGACAGGATCATCGGCCGCCGAAAGATGAGGAAAGCTCTGCCCGCGGAAATGATCCGCCTGAAGGTCACCCCTTCGGACGGGGAGGAGGATATCGAGGTGACGATCGAATGATGAAACAGTTCACCTGCGTCGTCTGTCCCAACAGCTGCGAGATCACCGTGGAGAACGTGAACGGTGATCTTCATGTCACCGGCGAGGGCTGCGCCCGGGGAAGGGCCTGGGCGCTTCAGGAGACGACCGATCCCCGCCGCACTATCGCCACCAGCGTGCGGGTCCTGGGGGGCGCTGAGCCCCTGTGCAGCGTAAGGCTCACGAGGCCCATCCCCAGAGGGGAAATCATGAGAGCCGTGGAAACGATACACGCTCTGGAGCTCCACGCACCGGTCAAAGCGGGCAGTGTCCTTATATCCGATATCCTCGGCACCGGCAGTGACGTGATCGCGACCCGCGGCGTGGCGGAAGCGCCGCGGGAGCAAAATCTATCAGGGACCTGAAGGAGGTATCACCATGGATCCTTTAGCGATCATCCGGCAGGACGGACTGCTGCCCAAAGTAACGATCAAAAAAGCGGAAGAGATCCCGCCGCTCCTGGACGCCGTCTGTAAAGGCGGCATCAGAGCCCTGGAAATGGCCCCGGACACGACCTGCGTTTTAGAAGCGCTCCGGGCCGCTCACGCTCATCCCGGGACTGTGACAGGTGTGGGGGCTGTCCCGACACAGGCCATGGCCGACGCGTTCATGGATGCCGGCGCGGCCTTCCTGACAGTCACCGGACAGGACCTGATCCTGCTTGAGCATTGCCTGGAGAAGGGGTATCCCGTGATCCCGGTATGTTCCTCCTTCAGTGAGGCATCCGCGGCTTACGCGAAAGGGTGCCGCGTGCTGAAGCTGACCCCTTCCGCCCGTCCGGAGGGCCTGATCGATATCCTTAAAATGAGCGGGCAGCTCCCGGACGCCTCTTTCATCCCCGATGAAGGCATCGCCCCGGAGGATCTGGGACCCTGGCTGGAGGAGGAGTGTGTGGCGGCCTGTTCCGGAAGCTTTATCATCGACAGTGTTGACATCGACAGCGGACGGTTTTCCGAT
>CADCQZ010000435.1 GCA_902803675.1 uncultured Eubacteriales bacterium | reverse complement strand
CGTAGTGTATCTCGGGGTGAGTTTAAAGGCGGGGGAGACCTTCAGCGCGGTGATGAGGAAGGTGATCCCGGGCATCGTTCTTGGCGCCTGCGTGGCCGTCGCCATCGGCGTCTTCAATTATGTCCGGTTCGCCGATCCCTTTGAGTTCGGTCACTCCTACCTGCCGGAGTTCTCCACCCAGGGCGGCACTCAGTTCAGTTTCGCCCATATCGGCAATAATATCCGTTCCTTCATCCTCCGCATGCCCTTCCGTTTCGAGGACGGCACTTTGGTCATGGAAAGGTTCGGGTTCTCGGCCTTCATCGCCTGCCCGATACTGACGCTTCTGGTGATCTGGGCCGTTCGTGACATCGTCAAAAAGACCTTCTCCGTAGAGAAGGCCGTTATCTTTGCAGTATTTGTTCTGCATTTTATCCTTTTGCTGATGCACCGCACTTTCGGGGGATTCCAGTACGGGGCTCGCTACTGCGTGGACCTGATGCCCTACGCCTATTTCTACAGGCTCTGTGATATGAGGAAGCCTTCCGGCCTGGAATTCATCCTGCCCTTCCTCGGTTTCATCCTGGCTTTCGCGGGCGCCATCCTCATCCATCTGTAGGCTCCGGGGGTCATTCCAGCTCGAAGGCGCCGGTGTACAGCTGGTAATACTTGCCCTTCTGGGCGATCAGCTGGTCGTGGCTGCCTCTTTCGATGATATGCCCGTTTTCCAGCACCATGATCACGTCCGCGTTCATGACGGTGGACAGCCGGTGCGCGATCACGAACACGGTGCGGCCCTGCATCAGGGCGTCCATGCCCTTCTGCACCAGGGCCTCGGTGCGGGTATCGATGGAGGAGGTGGCTTCGTCCAGGATCATGACGGGCGGATCGGCCACCGCGGCCCGGGCGATGGACAGCAGCTGCCGCTGGCCCTGGCTCAGGTTGGCGCCGTCGCTCTCCAGCATCGTGTCATATCCCTGGGGCAGCATCCGGATGAAACTGTCGGCGTTGACCCGCTTGGCCGCGTCGATGCATTCATCGTCCGTCGCGTCCAGATTGCCGTATCGGATGTTGTCCATGACTGTGCCGGTGAACAGGTTCACGTCCTGCAGCACCACGCCCAGGGATTTCCTGAGGGCGGGCTTTTTTATTTTGTTGATATTGATGCCGTCATAGCGGATCTTGCCGTCGGCGATATCGTAGAAGCGGTTGATCAGGTTGGTGATCGTGGTCTTGCCGGCGCCGGTGGCGCCCACGAAAGCGACCTTCTGGCCTTCCAGGGCGTACAGGGTGATGTCGTGGAGCACCAGGCGGTCCTCGTTATAGCCGAAGTCCACGTGGTCCAGTGTCACCTCGCCCTTCAGACGGGTATAGGTGGTGGTACCGTCGCCGTGGGGATGCTTCCAGGCCCACATGCCGGTGTGCTCCTGCGTTTCCTTTCCGTCGGGGGTGACGTTCACCAGGGTGACATAGCCATTGTCCGGCTCTTCCTTCTCGTCCATGAGCTCGAAGATGCGTCCGGCGCCCGCCATGGCCATGACGATCACGTTGAGCTGCTGGCTCAGCTGGTTGATGGGGTTCAGGAAATTCCTTGACAGCTGCAGGAAGGCGGCGATCGAGCCCAGGGTCAGGGGAGCGATGCCCGTCAGGGACAGGTTCCCGATCCCGCTCAGGGCCAGGGCACCGCCCGCGATAGCGATGAAGGCGTAGAGGAAGTAACCCATGTTGTTCATGATGGGGCCCAGGATGCTGGCGTAGGTGTTGGCCCTGCTGGCCACCTCGAACAGCTCGCCGTTCCTTTTATCGAATTCTTCCGCGCAGGCCTTTTCGTGCGTGAACACCTTGACCACCTTCTGGCCGCCCACGATCTCCTCGATATAGGCGTTCACGCTGCCCAGTTCCTTCTGCTGACGGGCGAAATACTTGCCGCTGGCGCCGGTCACGCGCTTGGTCACCTGGAGCATGCCGATGAGGCACACGAAGATGAACAGCGTCAGGTAAACGCTGGTGTACAGCATGGATCCCACCACGAAAAGGATGGTCATGGCGGACTGGATGGTGGTGGGGATGGACTGGGTGATCAGCTGCCTCAGGGTGTCCGTGTCGTTGGTGTAGCGGCTCATCACGTCCCCGAAGGGATGGGTGTCGAAGTACTTGATGGGCAGGGTCTGCATATGGGCGAACATGTCGTCGCGCACGGTCTTGAGCACGCCCTGGCCGATCACGGCCATGCTGCGGTTGTACATCAGGGACGCCACGATGCCCGCCAGGTAGATCAGCGCCATCACGATGAGGGCCCGGATGAGGCCGGAGTAATCCGGCGCCGCCTGCCCGATCATGGGCATGATGTACCGGTCGATCAGCATCCCGAGGAACAGGGAGGACGCCACGCCCGACGCGCTGGAAATGATGATCCCGGCGAGCACCACGGCGGCCTGCTTTTTATAGTGCTTCAGATAGGCCAGCAGCCTTTTCAATACGCCCTTATCGATGGTGCGGAGCTGCTTGATGTTGACAGCGCCGCGCGCTCTTCTGTTTCCCTGCATGTCTCATTCCTCCCCGCTGCCGCGCTGCTGTGAGGTATAGATCTCGCGGTAGATATCGCTGGTCTCCATCAGTTCGTCATGGGTGCCCGAAGCGGCGATACGGCCCTCATCCATCAGGATGATGATGTCGGCGTTCTTCACGGAGGCCACCCGCTGGGCAATGATCAGCTTGGTGGTGTCCGGGATGCTGTTTTTGAAGCCCTCGCGGATGAGCGCGTCGGTGCGGGTGTCCACGGCGCTGGTGGAATCGTCCAGGATCAGGATCTTCGGTTTCTTCAGAAGGGCCCTGGCGATGCAAAGCCGCTGCCTCTGGCCGCCGGACACGTTGGCGCCTCCCTGCTCGATGAAGGTGTCGTATTTATCCGGGAAGCTCTCGATGAACCCGTCGGCCTGGGCGATCCGGGCGGCCTCCCTGATCTCCTCGTCCGAGGCGTTCTCATTGCCCCACTTCAGGTTCTCCCGGATGGTCCCGCTGAAGAGCACGTTTTTCTGCAGCACCATGGCCACCTGATCCCGGAGGGACTTGAGGCGGTACTCTCTCACGTCATGCCCGCCCACGATCAGCCGGCCCGCCGTCACGTCATACAGCCGGGGGATCAGCTGCACCAGGGAGGATTTGGACGATCCGGTGCCGCCCAGGATGCCCACCGTCGCCCCGGATGGGATGAACAGATCCACATCCCTCACACAGAGCCTGTTCATGTCTTTGCTGTAGCTGAATGAAACGTGCTCGAACCGGATGCTCCCGTCCTCCACCGTGTCGATGGGATCCTCGGGATCCGTCAGGTCGTTTTTCTCGTCGAGCACCTCGCAGATCCTTTCGCCCGACGCTCTGGAGATGGTCATCATGATGACGATGAAGGACAGCATCATCAGGCTCATCAGGATCTGCAGGGTATAGGTCATCATGCTCATCAGCTGGCCGGCGGTCATAAAGGGCGCCTGGATCCCGTTCCCGGAGGCGATGACCATCTTCGCGCCGAACCAGGAGATCAGCAGCATGCTGGTGTTGACCGAGAACATCATCAGCGGGCTGTTCCAGGCCACGATCTTTTCGGCCTTGGAGAAATCCCGGTAGATGCTGTCCGACACGCTCCGGAATTTCTGCTCCTCATGCTCCTCGCGCACGTAGGACTTGACCACCCGGATGCCCCTTAGGTCTTCCCGGACCACGCGGTTGAGCTTGTCGTAGGTCTTGAACACCCTTTCGAAGATCGGATGGGCGTGGCTCATGATGAGGTACAGCCCCACGCCCAGCACCGGGATGGCCACCAGGAACACCATGGCCAGGGAGGAATTGACCCTGAAGGCCATCACCGTGGCGAAGATCAGCATCATCGGGGATCGTACCGCCATGCGGATGATCATCTGGAAGGCGTTCTGCACGTTGCTCACGTCGGTGGTCAAACGGGTGACCAGGCTGGCCGTGGAGAAACGGTCGATGTTCGTGAAGGAGAAGCTCTGCAGCCTCGCGAACAGGTCCTCACGCAGGTTCTTCGCGAAACCGCAGCCGCCCACGGCCGCGCAGCGTCCGGCGTAGAGCCCGAAAAACATGGACAGGCAGGAGGCCGCGATGAGCACGGCGCCCATGACGGCCACGTGCTTCAGGTCCCCCTTTTCGATGCCGTTGTCGATCATGTCCGCCATCAGCATGGGGATGATCACCTCCATGATCACCTCCATGGAGACCATCGTGGGGGCCAGGATGCAGCTGCGCTTGTACTCTCGTACGCTTTTAAGAAGTTTTTTGATCATTCGGCGCCTCTTTTCCGGTTTTCGCTTCTATCTGGGTGGGTAGGTATATCTTCCGACGAAACGCGGCATGCCGTTGTACAGCCCGTACACGTCCGCGAACACCCGGTAGCTCTCGCCGACGGCCCAGGTATCCGTCGTCTGGTTCTCGAGGAGCACCTGCCGGGACGATGTTTTGTCACCGATCTCCATGATCGCCAGCTGGGGCGAGTTGGACAGGATGCTGACGATGGTGCCCTCGCACACGTAGATCTGGGATTTGGCGATCCGGGCGGAGATATTGCTCAGCAGGTCCGAGTAGTGCCAGGCCGTGTTCAGGGGCCATGCCTGGCGCGTGTAGACCGCGGCGGGAGGCAGGTAATACACGTCGTAGTTGACGATCGAGGGTTCCTTGCCGGGGTAGGTGGCCACGATGGTGATGGTGTTGGTGCCGATGGTCTCGAACCGGGCCTTGAAGGAGAATTCGCCTGTGGAATTGAGCCGGCTCAGGTCCAGATCCTCATGGGGCGTCTCCACGGTGACGGTGGCTCCGGGCAGGGTGGTGGCGGTGATGGTCATGGTCTCCTCGATGGCCCTGTTGCCCAGGGTGGTGCTCAGGTCCAGGGGGATCTCCTGCACGGCCCGGTAGATAGTCACGGTCACGCTGTTCTCCCGGTAGTTCTGGCATCGGGTCCTGATCTCATAATAATTGTTCCCGATGGGCTGGACCGTGGCGTTGTAGGAGATCAGGCCGTTCTGGGTGTTCACCAGGTCGGAATAGTTCTCGCCGTTGATGGTCACGGTGCTGTTTTTGTCCACCCGGAACTGGATGTTGTACAGGGGGGTGGACACCTCGGCGTAACCGGTGTCCGGGCTCACCAGTGTCAGGGGGCTCACGGGGATGGTCACCGGGAACGTGAGCACGCCCATGGCCACCTGCTCTCCGGCGTTGGTCTTCAGGTACGGGGTGATGGTGGCCGTCACCTCTTCCTCCGTGACGGACTCGTTGTTCTCGTACCACACATAGTCCGCGATCTCGATGGTGGCGTATCCTCCGGTCACGGTGTAGGAACGGCGCAGTTCCTTGATATAGATGCTGGCGCCTTCCTCGCCGGGGATCCGGATGGTGTGGGCCGGATCGTCCTCCAGGATCGAGGGGGTGATGATCGCCGTCTCGGTGATGCTCTCCTTTTTCGAGTCCTCCATGAAGGGCAGGTAGAGATACCGGTACGCGGCCAGCAGCAGGGCGGCGGCGATCATGATGAGCGCCGCTGCCCTGAGCACCCGGGCTGAAATGAACCGGCGGGTGACCCGGTAATTCTTCAGCGGCTTGAGCTTTTCGGGCCTCTGCCGCCGCTTGTCGTTCACGGGGCCGTCTTCGAAAAGATCCTGCGCCGGGGGATCCACTCTCCTGGCGTTCGGCCTGACCTCGCCCTCCACCTCCACATTGGAATAGATGTACGGGTTGCGGTATTCCGGATGGCTCCGGGATGAGACGCGCTCGATGTTCCTGGTGGAGGGATGGATGTTGAGGGCCGCGGAGGCGGTGCGCAGCCGGTTCTGTTCCTCCTGGCCGTGCTCCCAGCGTTTCTGGAGCTGGGCCATCTCTTCGGCCAGCACTTCCCGGTCGTCCTTTTCGGTCACGGCCCGGCCGTCCTCGCCGATCCGGGTATATTCGCGCCCCTTCTGGATGGACTGCATCTCCTCTTCCCAGGGCAGCTGGGTCCTGTGAGCGCCGTCAAGAGGCGTGCCGCACTTGAAGCAGCGGGGCAGGCTGTCGCGGTTCCACATTCCGCAGTTGGGACATTTCATTCGTGTACCTCGTTTATCGATTTGCAGGGTGTGGTGAACTATGCTATACTGAGCCCGTATCCTATTCTTTCTTGCAGGTGGAATGATGAAATTATCGGATCTGAAGGCTCCTGAACAACTCAAGTCCCTGCCCGTGAGTGACCTGGAAGAGATCGCTTCCGAGGTCAGGCAGGTCATGGTCGATACGGTCAGCGTCAACGGCGGCCATCTGGCCAGCAACCTGGGCATCGTGGAGCTGACTCTGTCATTATATCATGTTTTTGATTTTTCGAAAGACAAAATCATTTTTGATGTGGGACACCAGTGCTACGTGCATAAACTCCTGACCGGCCGGTATCGGTCCTTCTCCACGATCCGTCAGGAGGGGGGCATCAGCGGCTTTCCCCGGCGGGAGGAGAGCCCGTATGATCTTTTCAATACCGGGCACTCTTCTTCCTCCCTGTCCATGGCCGCCGGCATGGCCCGGGCGCGGGATCTGACGGGCGGGGATCACCGGGTGGTGTGCGTCGTGGGCGACGGCGCCATGACCGGCGGGATGGCCTACGAAGCCCTCAACGATATGGGGAACACCCGCACCCGGGTCATCATCGTGCTCAATGACAACGGCATGTCCATCTCAGGCAACGTGGGGGCGCTCTCTAATTACCTGACCTACCTGCGCTTGAGCAAGGGCTGGCAGCAGATCAAGGGGAACGTGTCCAAGGCGCTGCTGAAGGTGCCTGTGTGCGGGAAAAGGCTGCACGACCTGTTCCATAACTTTAAGGACCATATCAGGAACATCTTCATCAACGACAAGTTCTTCTCGTCCCTGGGGATCCGGTATATCGGCCCCGTGGACGGGCATGACATCAAGCGCCTTTCCACCGTGCTGGCGAAGGCTCAGAACATGGATGAGCCCGTGCTGATCCACGTGATGACCCAGAAGGGCAGAGGGCACGAGGAAGCGGAAAAGAACCCGGAGGGATTTCACAACCTCCCGCCCAAAGGGGCCGCCGGCGGAAAGGCGGCGGGCGAGGAAGTCTGCGCCCGCCTGCTCGAAGAGGCTCAAAAGGACCCGAAGATCGCCGTGGTGACCGCCGCGATGACCAGGGGCACGGGCTTTGCCTCTTTCGCGAAACGATTCCCTGACCGGCTCTTTGATGTCGGGATCGCCGAGGAGCATGCCGTCACCATGGCGGCGGGCCTGGCCGCGGGAGGGATGAAGCCCTTCGTGGCGGTGTACGACACTTTCTTTCAGCGGGCCGTCGATCAGATCCTGGAGGATGTGTGCTGTCAGGGGCTCCCCGTGACCTTCCTGTCGGACCGGGCCGAGTTCGCATCCCAGGACGGCATGACCCATCACGGGCTCTACGGCATCAGCTGCTTCAGGGCCGTCCCGGGCCTTGATATCTGCACGCCGGTCTGTCTTGAGGAGCTCCTGGCGATGGTCTCCCGCGCGGCCCGCGGCGCCGGGCCTAACGTGATCAGGTACCCGAAACGCTTCGACCCCCTGCCCGCGGCCGTCACCGGGCCTTTCGAGCCCGGGAAGTGGCATGTGCTGCGTGAGGGCGCGTCCGGTTCGATCATCGCCTCGGGCAACATGGCGGGCGAGGCCCTGAAGGCAGCCGGCCTCCTGGAGGCGCAGGGCATATCCGTGACGGTCATCGGGGCCAATTCCGTGCGGCCTCTGGATGAGACCCTCCTTGCGGACGCCCTGCGCAAAGGGCCCTGCTTCACCGTCGAGGAGCATCAGATCTCCGGCGGGTTCGGGAGCGCCGTATGCGAGTTCGCGTCTCTCAGCGGTCTGCCTTCGCCCCGGATCCTGGCGCTGCCCCCGCG
>CADCQZ010000434.1 GCA_902803675.1 uncultured Eubacteriales bacterium | reverse complement strand
GGCGGCCTTGATGTGGTCCATCTCGATGCCCAGGCAGGGCGGCCTGTTGAATGGGATCATTTTATGCTCCTCTCCCGCGCCTAAAAAAGCGCCGGCTGAATTTATATCCTTCGCGCCGCCCGTTTTTAATTGGGGGCGCAGACCCATTATAGCCTTATCTCTCCGGGCGTGTCAAACCGGCCTTGATCTCCTCCAGCCGGTCCAGCACCGCTTCCGTGGGGCTCTCGTTGAACAGCGCGACATGCTCCCGGATCAGCGCGGGGTCAAGGTCCCACCACCGGATCCTGAGCAGCCGCTCGATCGTCCTGTCGTCAAACCGCGCCCGGATGATCCTGGCCGGCGCCCCCGCCACGACGGTGTAGGGCGCTACGTCATGGGTGACCACGGCATTGGCGCCCACCACGGCCCCGTCCCCCACGGTGACGCCCCGCTTGACCACACTGCCGGCGCCCATCCACACGTCATTGCCGATGACGCAGTCGTCCGCGAAGCGGTCATAGAGGGGCGCGCCCTCCCCGACCATGTCAAAGGCGGGATGATACAGAAAGGAATGGGTGGTCACTTTGGAGTAATCGTGATCGGCGCCCCCGATGGTCACGTTCCACGAGATGGAGGAGAACCGGCCGATCTCGGCGGATATCATCATGAAATTCTTGCCCGCGTAGGAATAATCCCCGATCACGGAATGGCGCACCATGGAGAACCGGTTGACCTGGGAATACGCCTTCATCGTGGCGCCCAGCAGCACGGAGCACTCCCCGACCACCACATGGTCCGCGACCGAGGAATCCTCGATCCGGCAGTTTTTGTAGATCTTTGTCCCGTTCTCATCAACGGTCGACCGGCTGATATAGACCGGTTCCTGGATCATATCCATCGCTCCTTCCGGTTCATTCCCGTTCCATGCCCGTCTCAGTCGAGCGTTTTCACGTTCAGCACCGAGTCCGTCTCCGGGTGGTAGATCACGAGGGTCACCGCGTGATCCTTCCACCGGTAACCGATCGCGCCGAAGTCGGCTCCGCCGCCGCCCTTCCCGGCCGTGAGGGTGTAGCGCCTTACGCCGGCCGTGACCTCAAGGGCCGCTTCCTCCCCGTCGGAGGCCTGGAGCACCGTGCCGTCGGGCAGAAGCGCGCCGGCGACATACGCCCCCTGATCCACGTTGAATCCGGCCTTTTTGAGTTTCGCCGCGCGTTTAACGTCCCCGCTCTTTTCCGCCCCGGCCCTGTCATAGAGCAGGATCACGTCGCAGCCGTCCCTTGCCGCCGCCGCGAACAGCTTCTCCAGGTCGTCCATGCCGGCGTAATTCGTATCCGTCACGCAGTTGACCGCGGACCAGTCAAAGCGCCGGGTATCCACCACCGCGTTTTTCGACCGGCTGTAGACGAACACCACCATGCCCTTGGGCCGCTTGTCATACGCCCCGGCGCCGACCCTGATATCCACCGTGTATTTGCCGCCGGCCTTGCTGAGCACGTCCACCGGGATCCCGTCGATCTCAAGACTTGTTTGGATCTCGCCCGACTTATCGCCGATCTCGTTGTAAACGACCCGGCCGCCGTCCAGCACGGCGATGTACGGCCGGTCCGTCTCCCCCTTGAGCGGGATCAGGCCCATGGCTGTCATCTGATCGTTGACCGGGCCCGGCAGATAGCGGGCCGCGTCCTTGCTCACCGCGATCACGGAGATGAAGTCATCGTTCCCCAGCTTTTTAAGGTACTCCGCGGGCTTGCGGGCCAGGCCCTCGAAGGGGGACGGGTCCCCCGTGTACCGGACGAACCGGCTGCCCGTGTAATCGTAGTACAGGCCCTGTTCAAGATCCTCATCCGCCGGACGGCTCTCCGGATACCGGATCCGGTAAATGAACAGGCCCTCGCCCGCCGTGCCCTCCGGGGACAGGCACACGGCGCCGTGTTCCGTCTTCTGCCAGTTGTAGAGCAGGGCCAGGGAGCCCTTGCTCTGTTTTTTGCCCTCCGCCAGCGACTTTACGTCGGTGGCCGAGACCAGGTATACGTTGTCCCGCCGCAGCGTGTCACCGCTGAGCTCTTCCAGCCCGTTGACCTCCAGCTGGCGCCGGAAGCAGGCCGAATGGAAGCTCGATCCGCCCCAGATGAACAGGTTGGCGGGCTTCTCCCCGGGGCAGATGGGCGCCGGGCTCTTCATGGAGGTGGTGTTGACCCGGATATAGACGCTGTCCGGGTCACGGATCACATGGTCATACAGCGCCTGTTCCGCCGCCGCGTCCTTTTTGATGCCCTCCCGGTCCACGTCCACCAGGGAGACATAAGCGCCCCGCGCCGCGCCGGGCACCATCAACGCGGCGGTGAGGAGCACGATGACGAGAGCGCGTGTCCTCCCGGGGGCCCCGCCGGCACATTTCAGCATCAGATACACGCTGATCACCGCCAGGGGCAGGAAGCAGATGACCAATGACCGGTAGTTCGCCCGGCCGCCGTAGAGCTGATAGAACACCAGGACGGCGGTGCCCAGGAAGGCGATCACCTCCGTGAGGATCGACCCCCGGTCCCGGGAAAGGACGGTCATGATGAGCGCGCCGGCGGCGGCGATGAGGCACACGAGAAGGGTATACAGGGTCCTCTCGTCACTGACCGCCGCGTTCCACCGCTCCGCGAGCGTCGCCATATCAAAGGTCCGGGCTTCCTTGGCGCTCTCCCTGACCGCCGCGGCGAAGGTCTCCGCCGTGATCTCCTCGGGCAGGAAGCACCAGGAGGAAGCCAGCCGGTACACCGATTCGGACCACCCCAGCTTTTCATAGAGCTGGGGGTTCTCCCCGTAGGTATCCTTCGGGTAATCCATGAACCGGGATCTCGCCGCGTTGAAGGAGGCGAATCCCGGCCCCTGGATGCCGGCCTGGATCGCCTGATTGCCCCGGATGAGCCCGATGAGCAGCACGAAAAAGAGCGCGGCCAGCCCCAGGAACCGCAGGAACCGCCGGAGCAGGGAGATATCCAGATCGATGTGCGCGTAAAACAGCGCCACCAGCATATAGCAGTAAGCCACGATCCCGCTGTCCCGCCGGTGGCAGACCGAAAGCGCGAACAGGACCGCCGCCGCGATCAGATACCTGCGCTTCCTGTCGGCATCCCGGCCCGCGATCACCAGCATCACCGCCGCCAGACCGGCGATCCCGCCCACCACCGTGAAGGTGACATTGGAAAAGGAATACAGGAAGAACGCCGCGTCCAGGATGACGGCGAAGGCCGGGCCGAGCAAGCACTGCAGCCCGGCGCGCCTGACGATACGGGCAATGGAATAATGCACGGCCAGCAGGCCCGCGAACACCAGGCACAGGCTGTACACATGCCACCACTGGACGGAGGGGAGGACGCCGTAGAGCCAGGCGATGGGATAAGTGATGAACACGCTGGTGAACTGGTGGACCGGGAAAGGCGCGCCCGTCAGGTTGCCCGAGAGCGTGTTCTGGATGCTGTAGTCGTCATTGGTCATGTACTGCATGCCGCCGAAGAGCAGGCACATAAGCAGGCACACGCACGCCAGAACAGGCGGCCAGGCCCTTTCGGCCGCGCGGACAAAAGCGCTCTTTGGCAGGGGCCTTTCGCGCCCGGGCCGAGGCATGGCCGCGTGTGACGGCTTTTTTTGTGTGTTCATCCCCATAACGCTCCTCACCCGCTCACAGCGCCGACAGGACGATCCCCGCGACGATGATCCCGATCCCCAGGGCCTTCTTCCTGCCGATCTTCTCCTTCAGGACGAAGTAGCTGAGCAGCACCACGAACACCTGCCCCATCGCCTGCCACAGGGGCGACAGGGAAAGGGGCAGGCGCCTCAGGGCGATCACCGAAAACACCGTGGACAGGCCGAAAAGAAAGTAAGCGAAGATCACCCTGACATTCAGGTAGGACTTCAGGACCGACGCGTATTTCCTGCCGGCCGCCTTTTTCAGGATCACCTGCGAGATATCCGCGATCAGCACCGAGGAAAGCGCCAGCAGATAGAACGGCCACAACGGTTCAGTCATCCGCCGTCACCACCCTGTGCACACCGTAACAGATGACCGCCGCGCCCAGCACCTGGTTCCACCTGAGGGTCTCCCCGAAGATGAGCGCGCCCCAGACGAGGCTCCATATCATCGCCACGGCCCGGTTGCTGTAGGCCACCGACAGATCGTTCTTTTTCAGGATCAGCTGCCACAATACGGCGTAAATGAACAGCACCGCGAAGGAGCAGCCCCAGAACAGGAAAAACCGGAAGGACAGGGCCGCCTGCTGCGCCGCGAATTTCTGGAACACCCCGCAGAAGGAATAGATAAGGACCGCCGCCTGGATAAAGGCGATGTGGCCGATGCTGGTTTTATCTCCGCTCATTCCGGCTCCTTCCTGGATGAGATAAAAACGGTACGCCTTATTTCCGGCGCTCACTCGACCTCGATGCGGATATTGGCCATCGCCCTCTCGAGGGTCCTCCGGGCCTCCTCCACGGTGGCGCCGGTGGTGATCACCTGGCCGATCCGGTGGGGCCCGATGGAGAACGCGGTCACGTGATCGCCCGGCCGGTGATCGAAGGAGATGTCGAAAATGTCCTTCGAGGGCGCGTTGGAGTTGGTGATGGAGACGATCGTGCCGGTCTTCCCGCTCATCAGCAGGTGGCTGGCGTTGGGCACGCGCGAAATATTCACCGGGGTGAAGTCCACCTTTTCCCCCAGGGCGACGCGGATCATTTTCTCATAGTAATCATAGCCGTAATACAAACTGACCAGCTCGCCCAGGCAGGTCCCGCCGCCCCGCGCGCCGATCTCCAGGATGCAGACCGTGTCCCCGCAGAGCATGAAATCCACATTGACGGCGCAGTTGTCGAGCTTCATGGCCCTGACGGCCTTCTCAAGCTGCTCGAAGGACTTTTTCTCCATCTCCGGGGTGCCGTAGGGGGCGTAGTGCCCCACCGGCACGCCGGTGGCGCCCTCAAAGATATACTTGCCGTTGAGCAGCATGAATTCCAGCTTCCCGTCCTGCACGAAGGCCTCGGCGCCGTACTCCTCACCGTCCAGGTGCTCCTCGATCAGGTACTCATCGCTGCGGGTGACCGCCTTCACGCTCCCGATGGCCTTTTCGATCCCCTCCGGGCCGTCCACCCGGGTGATCCCGCGGCTCCCGGAGGAATCGATCGCCTTGAACACCACGGGATACCCGATCGAACCGCAGATCCGCTCCACCCCTTCGATGGGCGTCTTCAAAAGCACATGCCTGAACCGCGCGGTATTGACGCCGTGCTCCGCGTACACGTCCTTCATCAGCGCCTTCCTGCCGGCGATGGTGCTGCCCTCGATCTTCAGGCCCTTCAGGCCCAGGGCCTCGTTCACCACGCCCACGGTGTGGATGCACACATCCGTGCCGGTGGTGACGATCCCCGAGATCCCCTCCCGTTTCGCGATGGCCAGCACCGCTTCCGCGTCGGCCGTGTCCTGACAGATCACCTGATCCGCCAGGGCGAAGCCGGGATAGTCCCCCGGGATGCTCATCACGATCGTATGCAGGCCCATTTTCCGGGCCGCCTTGATCAGCGGTACCTGATAGACCCCCGCTCCCAGGATCATGATCTTTTTCATAGTCTTCCCCATCAGTCTTTTATGGCCGCACTGTCATCGGGGCCGCCGTCCGGCTTCTTTTTCTGCCTGACGCTCTTCACCACATACTGCGGCGTGTCGGACTCCCCGCGGTACAGCCGGCCGATGTACATCCCCACGATCCCGATGGCCACCAGGTTCAAGCCGGTGAGGAAGCAGATCCCCACGAACAGCGACAGCCATCCCAGGAGCATCTCGGGATGCAGAAGCTTCCGGATCAGCATGATGATGCCCATCAGAAAGCTGAGCCCGGCGATGATCAGGCCCGCGTTGGTCACCAGGTTCAGCGGCACCATCGAAAAGCTGAAGATATTGCTGTAGAGCTGCACCAGCTTTTTGAAGGTGTATCCGGACCGGCCGGTCTCCCGCGCGCGGTGCCGGACGGGCACGGTGGCGATATTGCTGGTGACCCTGAGCAGCACGCCCTGCAGGTGCACGTTCGGGTAGGTAAAGCGCACGGCGTAGTCCCGCACATATTTTCTGGCGATCCAGAAACTGGATGTCCTGAGCCAGTCCGGCTTGTTCAGGAGCACCTTGACGGTCCAGTGGTTCAGCGCGCTGCCCAGCCGTCGGAACGCGTTCTCCTTCTTGACCACGTAGTGCCCGTAGACCAGGTCGTAGCCTTCCTCCAGTTTGTCGATGAGGTACTTCAGCTGGCTCGGATCGGTCTGCCCATCGTCGTCCATGGAGATGAAGAAGTCCCCGTCCGCGTAATTGAGGCCCGCCATGGTGGCGTTGTTCTGGCCGAAATTCTTTCCCAGGTCGACCACCCTGATATAGTCGAACTCGTCCGCGAGCCGATCAAGCTCCCGGATCGTCGCGCCCCCGTCGGGAGAGCAGTCGTTCACCAGGACGAATTCAAAGTCGTCGATGCCCAGCTTGTGAAGCTCTTCCACCGTCTGGGACACCACATGCGCGATGGTCTTTGAGGATTGATAGCACGGGATAACGATACTGTATTTCGACATACGGTCAACGCCCTTCGCGATCCAAACTGGATCCATGATAAAAAAGCCGCGGGAACCAAAGGATATCCGCCGAACGTGGACATGGATACCCATTATCAAAGC
>CADCQZ010000433.1 GCA_902803675.1 uncultured Eubacteriales bacterium | reverse complement strand
GCCACGCTGGTGCCGTTCCCCTCGAGCACCATCATGTCCAGGCGCTCCTCGTTCTGCTCCAGCACGGCCCTGTTGCGGTCGATCATGGTCAGGTCGTGCCCCTCATGGCTCAGTGTCTTGGTCAGGGCGACGCCCACCTTGCCGCATCCGATGATCACGATTCGCATAACAAACTTCCTTTGACGATTGATCCGATGCCCCGCTCGGGGCGCTGCCATTATACCAAATCGCGCGGCAAATGAAAAGCCCCGATCGTGCCGGGGAGCCCCGGTCATCTAACAGCTTGCGCATTCCGGACAAAAGATGTATAATACGGAAGGTCGTATCAATATCACCGATAAAAATACGCAAGGGGAGTTTTATCCATTTGATCCATGACAAGGTATTACTGTAAAAAGTGCGGCGTTGACAGTCCCGGCGAGATCTGCCCCTCCTGCGGGAAAAAGCTTCCCGCAGGCACCCTGAGGAACGTGTGGCGGGTCTACCACACCCCGGTGACGGACCTGAACAGCTACCGCAGCGTCTTCGCCGCCCTCGGCACGGCCGTGGCCCTGGCCGAGATGACCCTGTTGATCCTGTCCTTCATCGACACCTCCTCCGGCGGCCCGGCCGCCTTCATCACCTCCGGCGCCTTCCTTTCCGCCCTGGCCATCCTGCCGGCGGGCCTGATCGTGACGGCGGTGTTCCTGGCCCTGCAGGGCCGCGAGATCCTGGATTATTCCCTGGACGGCCGGGGCGCCCATCAGCGATCCCTGCAGGCCGCGGGCCGGATCCGCAGCTGGTCCCGCCTGCAGACGGCGCCCCTGACGGTCCTTCAGGATCAGGGCACGGGCATGAGCGCCGTATCACAGGTGCGGCACATCCGCTGGGCCGACGTCGACCAGCTGATCTTCAAGCCCGACAGGGGCGAGATCCTTTTGTTCAGCAGCCCCCGGCTGGCGCCCTTCATCCTCAGGCTGCCGCCGGAAGAATATGACGACGCGGAAAGATTCGTCAAAAAGTACTGCAAAAAGATCCTGCGATAGCACGAAAGGAGCGATATTCTATGAAAGCTCAGGAGATCGCCAAAATGCTGGACCATTCCACGCTCCAGCCGTTCCTCACCGAAGATGATATCCGCAAGGGCTGCCAGATCGCCCTGAAGTATGACGTGGCCACCGTGTGCGCCCGTCCCGGAGACATGAAGATCGTCACGGAGGCCCTGCGCGGATCGGACGTGCTGCCCTGCACGGTCATCGGTTTCCCCCACGGCGCCCACCGGGCGGACGTGAAGCTGTTCGAGGCTCAGAAGGCCCTGGATGACGGCTGCCGCGAACTGGACATGGTGATCAATATCGGCCAGCTCCTTTACGGCAACAACTCCTCCGTGGCCGGCGAGATCGCCTCCCTGGCGGACCTGTGCCACAAGGACGGCGCCCTCCTCAAGGTCATCATCGAGACCTGCTACCTGAACGACGAACAGAAGCGCCTGGCCTGCCGGCTCAGTGAGGAAGCGGGCGCGGACTTTGTGAAGACCTCCACCGGGTACGGCTCCGCCGGCGCCAAGCCCGAGGACATCATCCTGATGCGTGCCGCCGTATCCGAGCACGTCCGGGTCAAGGCCTCCGGCGGTATCCGGGACCTGGACACGGTCATCCGCATGAAGGAGTGCGGCGCGGACCGGTGCGGCGTTTCCGCCACGGCGGTCATCATGGAAGAAGCCCTGCGCCGCGAGCGCGAAGGGCTGCTGTAAAGCAAGGAGGGACAGGCTATGAGCGTCAAAGTGTCACCTTTCGGGAAGGACAGGAACGGACGGGACATCAAACTGTTCACCCTCACCAACGCGAAGGGCTATACCGCTTCCTTCACGGATTACGGCGCGCGCCTGGTGGGCGTGACCGTGCCCGACAGGGAAGGCAAAGCCCGTGACGTGGTGCTGGGCCAGGAGGACGTGAGCGGTTACCTGAACAACAGCGGGTGCCTGGGCGCCACCGTGGGCCGGTACGCCAACCGCATCGCCCGCGGCGCTTTCACCCTGAACGGGACGAAGTATACCCTGTTCATCAACAACGGCCCCAACACCCTCCACGGCGGCAAAGAGGGCTTTGACAAGAAATGGTTCCAGAGCGAGTACATGGAGAGCGAGCGGGAGGACTGCCTGATCTTCACCTACATCGCCCACGACATGGAAGAGGGCTTCCCCGGGCGGCTGCACTTCCAGGTGGCCTTCACCTGGGACATCGACTGCGTCCTGACCATCCGCTACCTGGCCCAGAGCGACAAGGACACCGTGGTGAACTTCACCAATCACGCCTATTTCAACCTGAACGGGCACGACAGCGGCGATATCAAGTCCCAGGTGCTCGCCCTGGCCGCGCCCCTGACCACCGAGGTGGACGACGGGCTCATCCCCACGGGCGTGATCGCCAATGTGTTCGGCTCGTCCATGGACTTTACCGGCGGCAAGCCCTTCGGGAAAGTGTTCGATGATCCCCATCCCCTGGTGACCCAGTTCAACGGCCTGGACTTCAACTACCTGATCCCGGGAGACGGGCTGCGCTTCGCCGCGAGCCTGTACGCTCCGGAGAGCGGCATCTTCATGAACGTGCGCACCACCGAGCCGGGCATCCAGGTATACAGCGGGCAGGGCCTCCATCAGGACGGCAAGGCCGGCGCCTATTACGGCGCTTTCGCGGGCCTGGCGCTGGAGACCCAGCACTTCCCGGACAGCCCCAACCATCCGGACTTCCCCTCCACCCTGCTGCCTGCCGGCGCGACCTTTGAGAGCACCACCGAATATGCCTTCACCGTCAAGGACTGATCCCCCTTTAAAGGCCCCGGATCCCCTGTATGACAGGGACATCCGCGAGGGCCTTTTTTTATTCCTCGAAAAGACCTACGGCCGCATCCGCATCCTGGAAGAGAAGGTCACGGGGAAGGCCCGGGCCGACGCCGTCATGGTGACCCGCAACGCCCTGTGCGGGATCGAGATCAAAAGTGATCACGACGACTACAGCCGGCTGCCGGGCCAGGTGGAATACTACGATAAATACTACGATTTCAACTTCATCGCGGCGGGACTGAGCCATGTAAAGCACGTGGAAGAGCACGTGCCGCCCTACTGGGGCATCATCACCGCCGAGAGGACGCCCGACGGCACGGATTTTTATCTGCTGCGGCGGCCCAAACGCAATCCCCGCATGAAGCCGGCGCTGAAAATGAGCCTGCTGTGGCGGGACGAGCTGATCGGCATCCACAAAAAAAACGCGCTCCTGCCCATGGGCAGCAAGCGCAAAATGGCGGGATTCCTGATCAAAGCCGTCCCGCCGGAGAGGCTGTGGGCGCAGGTATCCGATGAGCTCTTCGAGAGGGACTACACACTTTTGAAAGAATGAACGCCCGCTTTCTGCCGCGGGCGTGAAAAAGCAAAAAAAACCTGGGAGGTGATCCTGTGAGCAGCCGTGTCATCACCATCAGCCGCGAGTTCGGCAGCGGCGGACGCACCGTCGGCCGCCTTGTATCGGAAAAACTGGGCATCCCCTGCTACGATCAGGAACTGATCGAGAAGATCGCCGGCGAGAGCGGCCTGAGCCGTGAATACATCTCGGAGCGGGGCGAGACCGTCGCCCATTCCCCCCTGTTCTCCGGCGCGATGATCTACGACCGGTCCTACGGCGGGTTCTCCGTGCAGGACATGCTCTGGCAGGCCCAGAGGAAGGTGATCGTGGAGCTGGCGGACAAGGGGCCCTGCGTGATCGTGGGCCGCTGCGGGGACTATATCCTCCGGGACAGGCCCGATCTTGTGAAAGTGTTCGTCCACGCGCCCAAGGAGTGGCGGGCCGAGAGGATCCGCACCGTGTACGGCGACCGGGCCGAATCCCCCATCAAACGGGTGGAGGAAAAGGACAGGCGCCGCCGGGCCTACTACCGCCTGTACACCGACCTGGAGTGGGGCGATCCCCACAACTATCACCTGTCGCTGGACAGCGCCGCCCTGGGCATCGAGAAATGCGCGGAGCTGATCTGCGCCGTTTACTGACCGTCCTGTGACGGATAGCGCTCGGTGAAGGAATGCTTTTCCCCGCCCGATTTCCAGCCGGGGAAAGTGTCCACCTCCACCGCGTGAAGGCTGTTGAAGATACTGACCTCGATATCCGGGTTGGTCTTTTTGAGCGCCGCGATCAGCTCCTTGATCTCCCGGCGCTTGCCGTCCGTGCCCGCGAGCCCCTTCGTGAGGGGGCAGGCGCACTGCAGGAAGGTGAACCCGTGATAGCGCGCGAAGGCCTGGATGTCCCTCTCCCGCACGCGGTACAGGGGACGGATGAGCTCCATCCCCGGGAAATTGCGGCTGCGCGCTTTCGGGATCATCCCCTGGAGCTGGGACGCGTAGAACATCGCCATGACCGTGGTCTCGATCACGTCGTTCATATGATGCCCCAGGGCGATCTTGTTGCAGCCCATCTCACCGGCGTAGCGGTAAAGATACCCCCTGCGCATCCGGGCGCACAGATAGCAGGGGCTTTTATCCGTCCCGCCGGTGACCCTGAAGATGGGGCTCTCCCGGATATCGGCCCGGATCCCCAGGCGGTCGAGATTGCGCAGGATCAGGGACCGGTGCTCCTCATCATAGCCCGGGTCCATGACCAGGTAGCGGACGGTAAAGGGGATCTCGGTCACCTTCAGCAGCATCTGGAACATCTTGGCCATCAGCATGGAGTCCTTGCCGCCGGAGATGCACACCGCCACCGCGTCCCCTTCCCGGATGAGGTCATACTGCCGTATGGCCGTCAGGAAGGGCGCCCACAGCTCCGCCCTGTACTTCTTATGGATGCTCTGCTCGATGCGTTCCAGGTCCGTCAGTTCTCTCGCCATACCCATCCTCCGTTCCTTACCCGGGCATTGTATCACGGATCACACCGATCCGCATCTTTTTTTCGGAGGCCCCATGCGCAGGATCATCCTCACGGCCCTCATCATCCTTTCCCTCCTCCCCTCCGCCCGCGCCTACGAGTTCAAAAAGGGGAGCGTGCTGGCGGTGTATGAGAGCCCCACGCTCACTTATACCATGCGCCGCTGCGTGCTCAATTCCATGGTCTGCCACGTGATCGACCTGAAACTTGAGGACCCTCACAGGCAGATCCGGAAAGCGGCATCGCCCTGGCACGAGAGCCTCTGTGAGGCCCTTGACCTGGCGGAGCAGATCCCCGGCGCGGTACTGGCCGTCAACGGCAGCGGCTATGTGAGCCCCCGGTATCCCGACATCCCGGAAACATATCCCGGGGAGAGCGAAGATTACTGGTACGAGCCTCTGGGCTCCCTCACCGTGACCGACGGCACCGTGATGCGCTGCCTGGACGGCATCCCCTATTACGGCCTCATCCTGGACGGGGAGGGCCTGAAAATGATCGTGGGCGAAGACCCCCGGGCCCTCATGGAAAGCCATCCCGAACAGACCTGGTCCTTTTACGACGGCTGTCCCCTGATCCGGGACGGCAGCCGCATCCTGGACCCGGAGTGGGATTTCGCCCTTCACCGGGCCCGGAGGACCGTGATCGCCGGATACGGGGACCCGGGGCATTACCTGATCTTCATGGTGCTGGACAAGCCCGGCGTGAAGCTCACGCACCTGACCGACTGCCTGATCGGGGACTTCGGGGTCGACTGGGCCTACGACCTGGACGGCGGCCCTTCCTCCGCCCTGGTCAGAAGGAAAAACAACGGCCGGCTCTATCTGGTGGGAGGCGGCGACCAGATGGTGGCGGACATCATGGCCTTCACCGAATGACACCGGCGGTGTGCATTTCGTGCATTTTTTATGTAAGTTATTCTATTGCGTATATAGGGGGTACCATATTCTTTGCACATTTTGCACAGCCGCCGCTCGGTCCCGAAAGCG
>CADCQZ010000432.1 GCA_902803675.1 uncultured Eubacteriales bacterium | reverse complement strand
TCGATGACGGCGTCGTCGGACAGCCTGCACATCAGGTTGGACATCACGGCCTTCGTTTCGCCGATGGTGCTCTGCTTCCCTTCGCCGCATACCACCGCGTCCTTATCCACCATGGAGTCATACTCGCAGTTGTCGTTCCAGATGGACGTGCAGCCGTATTGGAGCAGGGCGTCCTTGATATATCCCTTCCAGTGCTCCCGTACGGCGGGATCCGTAAAGTCCACGAACACGCCCCGGCCGCCCCACCAGGTGCCCACGCCGCAGCCCTGATAGCTGCCCGGGGAGTTTTCTTTCAGTTCCGGGTCTGCTTTGATGAACATGTTTTTTTCCATCATGTCCTTCAGAAGCGGATGCACCAGCAGCATGCCCGGCTTGATATTGGGGGACACCACGATGCCCCTCTTTTTCATTTCCGCGAACCATCCGGCGGGATCCTTGAAGCGGGTGCGGTTCCAGGTGAAGGTGCAGCGCTTGATCCCCTCGGGGGTCTCCACCGCGCAGTAGCCGGAGGAGAGCTGGAACCCGTCCACCGGGATATCTTCCTCCCGGGTGGTGTCGATGAACTCCAGGATCGCGTCGTCACAGTCCCTGGGCAGTTCGGGGTAATACATGGAGGATCCCAGGTATCCCAGCGCGGCCCGGGGCAGCAGGGCGGACTTTCCCGTCAGGTCGGTATACCTTTTCACGATGTCCCGGATGGACGGGCCCGCGATGAGGAACAGGTCGATATCCCCGGCGTCGGCGGTATAGGTGGCGTAGCGGTGCCAGTAATTGCGCTTCTCCCTGCCCATGTTGAAAGTGCATTCCGACGTGTTGTGGTAGAAGTAACCCGCGGCTTTTTTCGTTTCTCCCTGGAGGCGGATAAAGAAGGGGATGTGCTTGTAGAGTGAATCCGTCTTCTCCGGGTCATAGCCCATGGCGTCGCCCGGCGCCATGCTCAGGAAGCACTGGGCCTTGTCGATCTCCCCGGCTTTTTCACCGAACCCGTAGAAATGGTCCTCCGCCTCGATGCGGATGGTGTGCATGCGGCGGCGGTTCATGTCCTCCCGGTAGGCCAGATCGGGGATGTCCTCGTGGATCAGCGTGCCCTCCCGGTCATGCACGGAGATATGGAAGGGGTCCTTGTGCACCGTCACGGTGAGGTGTTTCCCCCGGATCACGGCTTCCCTTTCCCCGTCCTCGAGCGCCGCTTCCGCCGTCTCCACCCGGCGGCGCTCGCTGCCCAGGAACGCGTCGGTGCGGGAGGGCCAGGCGGTCATCACCAGGCTGTAGGAGTTTTCGTCCCAGTCCCCGTCGAAGCCCGCCCGGATGCGCAGGATATCGTCCGTCAGGAACCAGAGACGGATCTGGACGCCGTCCGTGTCGATGGTGAAATAGTTTTCACATTTTGTGACCTTCCCGGCCCGGTAGCATACTTTCATGTCATTTCCCTCCTGTCGCTTCAGCAGCGGCTTTTAAACAGGTCGATGGCTTCGTCGAACCAGCCGGCCGCTTCCAGCCCGTTGCCCAGGCCGTAGCTGTGCCCGCCCACGCGGCCGATCCTCGTCCTGTGTTCGATCTTTTTTTCTTTGAGCTTTTCGATCAGCTTCAGGCTGTTGACAGGGGGCACCACGGGATCGTCCAGATTGGCGGTCACGTAGACCGGCGGCGCGTCGGGCACGATCTGGCGGATGATATCGTAGGGCGCCAGGGTCTCCATGGAAAAGTCCGGGCCGCCCACCCGGCGCAGCGCGGCGGCGGCCGCTTCCCTCTGCGGGGATCCTTCGGGGGCCTTCCGCCAGGAATCGTAAAACTCATCGAACCGGGCGGGCACATATCCCAGGAACATGGCCGCGGGCTTTGTTATGCCGCCCGCCCGCCAGCCGAAGCGCTCCGTCAGAAGGCAGCCCGCGATGGACGCGCCCGCCGAGAACCCGCCCAGCATGTACCGGGACGCGTCCACGCCAAAGCTTGCGGCGTTCTCTTCGATGAAACGCACGGCGCGGTGCAGATCCAGGATGGGCAGGGGCATGACCGGCTCCTGCTTCACCCGGTAATACAGCACGAAGGCCGGGAACCCCAGCGCGTTCGCCCGGGCGGCTATGGCCTGGCCCTCGATGAAGCCCCACTGCCGGTTCCACCCGCCTCCCGGCAGGATCAGCACATAGGGGAGGGGACCGCCGGCCTTTTC
>CADCQZ010000431.1 GCA_902803675.1 uncultured Eubacteriales bacterium | reverse complement strand
TCCGTCAGCATGCCGTTCTGGTATCTGAACCGCTTCACCGACTATATGCCTGACCTGTCCGGCAAGATGAAGGTCGCCCCGATGCCCCTGTGGTCCGACGGCGGACACAAATCCGCGCAGATGGGCGGCACCGGCACCGCGGTCGTCAAGACCAGCGCCAATGTGGACATCGCGAAGCAGTGGCTGGCCTACGCGACCCTGAGCTTCGAAGGCTGCGTGAAGACCTGGAGCATCCTGGGATTCGATCCCATCATGACCGAAGTTTACAGCGCTGAGGAGATGAAGGCTCCCAACAAGTTCTTCGACTACTACGGAGACGACATCTTCGATATGCTCAAGACCATCCTGGATGACATCCCGGACACCTGCATCTCTGAGTACTTCCCGGCGGCGAGCGACATCGTCAAGCAGCACATGGCGTACGACCTGGTGATCAACGGCGGAGACCCCGAACAGATCGCCCAGTCCTGCGCGGCTGAACTGAGAGACGCCATCGGACAATAATCATTCCCTGATCCAGGCCGGCCGGGGGCTTCCTCCGGCCGGCCTATCCGGTTATCCTGAGTTTTCTAGCTTACGGAGGCTGATCATATGCAGCAGGTATCGCGCCGGAAGCCCGGCCGGCTCTTTGCTTTCGTGACAAACCGGAAAGTGGTGCCCTATGTGTTTGTCGCGCCTTTTGTCATCTACTTTCTGCTGATCTACCTGTATCCGACCGTTTCGACGATCCTGATGAGCTTCCAGCGGATCGACGGCCCCACGCAGAGCACCTGGATCGGCACGGCCAATTATGAAAAACTGTTCTCGCGGAATTTCCTCCAGTCCCTGGAGACGACGACCCGCTACGCTTTCTGGGACGTGGTCATCCTGACGTCGGTTCCGCTGGTCTTCGCGGTCATCCTGCATTCCGGGCTCGTCAAGGGTGCCGCGTTCTTCAAATCGCTGTTCTTTATCCCTGCCCTGACTTCCATCATCGTGGCAGGCATCGTTTTCCGCCTCGCGTTCGGCACGCAGGACACCGCGCCGGTCAACGCGCTGGTCACCGCCCTCGGCGGGGAGCCGCGCAAGTGGCTGATGTTCGCGGATACCGGCAACCTGGCGTTGATCGTACTGACGCTCTGGCGCTGGATGGGCGTCAATATCATCTATTACCTCTCCGGGATCCAGGCGATCCCGACGGACCTGTATGAAGCGGCTGAGATCGACGGCGCGAATCCGCTGCAGCGCTTCTTCCATGTGACGCTTCCCGGGATCAAACCGGTTCTGATATATGTAATCACCATTACCGTGCTGGGCGGCTTCGCCATGTTTACGGAGTCCGTTGCGCTGTGGGCGCAGAATTATCCGGGCGGCATCGGCCGCACGATCGTCGGGTACCTGTACATGGTCGGCATCAGCAAGGCGAACATGGGCATGGCCTCGGCCGTCGGCCTCACGCTGCTGGTGATGGTGCTGGGCGTGAACCTGATCCAGCTGGCGCTGATGGGATTCTTCAAAAAGGAGGAGGCTTAAGATGAAGAAGCATTTCAACAAAAGAAAAGCAGCCCTCTCCTTCCTGGCGACCGGCCTGATGATCATCTGGGCCTGCATCGCCATGCTGCCCTTCGCGTTCATGTTCTGCAGCTCCCTGAAGCCCGGCGAGGAGATGCTCCGCAAGGGGCTGAGCCTGACCATTGAGCCGGGGATCTCCTCGTTCAGCAACTACGACGCGCTCAATACCTACCGGGACGGTATCTACTGGCAGTGGTACAAGTCCAGCGTGATCATCATGGTGATGCAGACCGTCATCGGCCTGTTCTTCGGCTCCCTGGTGGGCTACGGGCTGGCGATGTATGACTTCAGGGGGAGGAACCTGATCTTTACCCTGGTGCTGATCGTGATGATGATCCCGTTCGAGATCCTGCTGCTGCCGCTATACCGCATGCTGATCCGCGTCAAGATGACGGACAAATATTTCGGCGTCGTGCTGCCTTACCTTGTTCCGCCGTTTATGATATTCTTTTTCCGGCAGTATGTGCT
>CADCQZ010000430.1 GCA_902803675.1 uncultured Eubacteriales bacterium | reverse complement strand
TTGTGGCCGCGGTACAGTTCCTCGTCCGCTCCGAGAAAAACGGCCACCACGGGCTTATCGGACTTGTCAGCCTCACAAAGCACCTCTTCCATGATCTCCCTGTCCGCAAGCATGGATACAAGGCAGATCACCTTCGTGTCCTCATCCCTTATCAGGCGCTCCAGATCCGCCTTCATGCTCACACCGCCGACGGCCTTTTTAAGGTCCCTGCCGCCGGTACCCAGAATACAGGTGACGCCGCTGCCCATATCTTCTATGAGGCACGCCACCTCCTGAGAACCGGAGCCCGACGCGCCGATGATGCCTACAGGGCCCCACCGCACGATGGAACCGGCCGCCAGGGCGACACCGCCCAGTAAGCCGACCCCCGCGTCCGGGCCCATGACCAGGCAGCCATGATCACGGCCATACTCCTTGAGCGCCCGTTCATCCTCAAGAGCGATATCCGCGCTGAACATGAACACATCCATGCCCTTGTCGATGGCCTTATAAGCGGCTTTCAGCGCGTACTGGCCGGGGAGAGACACCTGAAGCACATCGAACTGTCCGGGCTCGATGTCATCCACGTCGCGATATACCTTATCCCTGCTTCCTCCGCCGGTGGTCAGGATGTTCATGCCGGCTTTGTACGCGGCGTCCATATGATCCGGTGTATCGCATTCCAGAGCGAGCAAAAGATCATTGGGCGTGATATTCTCCGGCAGAGCGTAGCCGTCTCCCTTAAGTACGTCTATGTTCTGCCTTGTTCCCATACCGCAGTTGGCGTCATGGACTCCGTCCAGTCCGATCAGGCGGACCGATACGCCCATCAGAGAAACAGAATCCATGTACCGGTTTGGGATAACGAATACTTTCTTCATCGATCCAGGTCCATCCTTTCAGCTTTAGGGTAACCGAGTTCATCCAGGGTGACCACGACGCGATAGGATCTTTCGGGAGGTTCCGGGTGATCGGCGCGTGTATGACAGCCGAGGCTTTCTTTCCGTTCCAGCGCAGACAGCGTCAAAGCGAGAGCCGTAAGGAGATCGTTTTTCAAACGCATCCGTCCGAAAGCTTCATCACTGTCAACAGGTCTCATGAGCTTTGCTTCTTCGAGGAGCTCTGTCAAACGTGAGACCGCTTCCTCCAGACCGGCGGCAGTACGGACAACGCCCACATCCCTTTCGAGAGTGCGTCTCATAATATCCCGCATCTCCGTGAGCCTGTCGGCGATCCTCTCCGTCCCGTCCGGGATCACAGGCGCATAAGTCTCACGCACATCCGGAGCGCTTTTCAGATACCGGGCAGCTGACCTTCCGGCCCGTCGTCCGAATACCATCGTTTCCAGACCCGCGCTGCCGCCGATGCGGTTGGCGCCGTGCAGACCTCCGAGCATCTCGCCGCAGACATACAGGCCGGTCACGCCGCTGTAAGAATCCGCGTCCGCCATGACACCGCCCAGGGATGTGTGGGCAGCCGGAGCCAGTTCTATCCACGTGGTTGTGATGTCGATGCCTGCCGACCGGTAACGTTCCACATACATCGGATAATCGGTGAAAAGCTTTTCCCGCGCCACCTGGGTCAGGTCCATGTACACGCCGCCATGCTCCGTACCGTTGCCTCCGGCGATCTCAGCGGCGATGCAGCGGGCCATCATATCCTTACTGACACGTTCCGCCTGCGGAGAATACCGGGTCATGAAGCGTTCGCCATGCCGGTTGCGCAGTACAGCGCCCTCGAAAAACAGAGTAGTGATCATGCTGGTGCCGACAAGTTCCCTGGGCCACACCGCTGCGCTGGGTTCGAACTGGATGAACTCCATATCACACAGACGCGCACCGGCATTCAGGGCCATCGCGCAGCCGTCGCCCCCCGAATCCCGTTTGCTGGTGGTGACAGGGTAGATACCGCAGAATCCGCCGCTGGCCAGGACCACGGCCCGCGCGTTGACTGTGATAAAGCGCTTTTCATCCCGGTCCCACACCACGGCACCCGTGACCCGGCCATCCGTTTTGATCAGTTCCAACGCGCGCGCACGGGGCAGCTCAAAGACCTTTCCGCTTATCTCTTCCCAGATCCTGTCCATCACAGCCGTCCCTGTCTCGTTGCCTATGGACACTACCCGCGGATAGCTGGCACCCAGGGGGCGGATCGCCTGATAATCTCCTTCCGCATTTCGGTTGAAGTGGAGCCCCATTTCCAGGATCTCATCAAAGATCACCGATGCGTCGCCGCACAACGCTTCAGCCAGGACAGGATCACTCAGGCCAAGACCGCTTTTGATCGTGTCCTCACAGAATACCCGCGCGCTGTCCCCGGGACGCACCGGTCGGTTGAACCCGTGCACCCAGGGCGACGCACCCCTGCCATCCCGCACGATGACAGCGCTATATCCTGCTCTTACGATCTCGCGGGCCGTCCAAAGGCCCGCGAGACCGCCGCCGAGGATCAAACAATCGGTCGTCAATATATCAAACCTCCCAGAGACCGCCCTTGGCCATGGAACCCACATTCCTTGAGAACAAGCGCAGATAACGCTGGTAATCCTTACCCGGGAATTCCCACCTGAAGGCGTCCAGCCGCTCTTTGAGCTCCTCTTCCGGTATGCACAGATCAATGGTCCTGTTGGGTATATCGATGGCGATCATATCCCCTTCCCTGACCACAGCCAGCGGGCTGCCGAGAGCCGCTTCGGGGCTGACATAGCCTACGGACAGACCGCTTGTGCCGCCGGAGAACCGGCCGTCCGTTATCACGGCACAGCTGTGATACAATTCAGGCTGGCCCTTGAGCTCCTCCTGGAAAGTGAATGCCGTGGTGCCAAAGCGTCCTTTAAGGCCAAGGAAGCGAAGCACACAGGCATCACCCTCGCGGATCCTGCCGGCCCTCAGAGCGTCCAGAGCATCCTGCAGAGAGTCAAAAACACGGGCCGGTCCCTTGAAACGCATGAGGCTCGAAGGCACGGCCGCGATCTTGATGATGCTGCCTTCGGGCGCCAGGCTGCCGTAGAGCACGCCCAGGCCGGGTTCGCTCATCACAGGATCATCCAGTGTGCGGATGCAGTCGGTGTTGTATACCACCGCGTTCTCCACATTCTCCCGGACTGTTTTTCCGTTGACCGTCATGCAGTCGCCGTTCAGCCTGGGGAGCAGGTTCTTCATCAACGCGGGCATGCCGCCGGCCAGGTCAAAATCCTTGACCGAGTATTCTCCCCCGGGCATCAGATGGCTCAGAAGGGGCACTGTGTTGCTCATCTCGTCGAACACTTTCCACCAGGGCTCGTCATACCCCGCTTCCTGGGCGATGGCCGGCAGATGAAGGATCAGATTGGAGGAACCGGCCACGGCCATATCCACGGCGATGGCGTTGCGGATGGACTCGGGCGTAATGATCTGCCTGGCGGTGATGCCTTCGCGGACCATCTCCATGATGCGCAGGCCCGCGCGGTAGCTCAGATTACGGATCTCACTGGAAACGGCGCTCATGGAGCTGTTGCCCGGCAGGGTCATACCCATCGCTTCAGCCATCATGCACATGGAGTTTGCCGTTGTCATGGAAGTGCAGCCTCCGCAGATGCCCCAGCTGTGACTGATCAGCCCATTGTACAATTCAGGGTCGATCTTGCCTTCCGCCGCCATGCCCACCTTGTCCTGAGCGCGGATATGGACGACTTCCTTTCCGCGGAAAGTGCCCAAAGGCATATAACCGCCGGTGACCACGATGGTGGGGATATCGAGCCTGGCAGCGCCCATCAGATGCCCGGGAACGATGGAATCGCAGGTGGACAGCATCACCATACCGTCAAAGAAATTACCGTCAACGGTCAGTTCCACCTGATCGGCGATGGAATTGCGCGAGGGCACTTCGATGTACTTGGGATCCTTGAGCACCATGCCGTCGCGGATAGCGGTCGTCATGACCTCGAGCGGAAGGCCGCCCGCCTCGCGGATGCCCTGCTTGACACGCTCGGCCAGCTGATTGAGATGCACGTGGCCCGGATTATACTCATTCCAGCTGTCCACGACGGCGATCAGGGGGCGATGCAGTTCCTCCTCGGTATAACCCATGCCCAGCATCAGGCCGCGCCGGCACTCGGCCGCTTCGCCGAATTCCCAGCAGGAACGCATGTCTTCGTACTTTCTTGTCATGAGTTGATCCTCCTTTTTTATGATCGGATATCAATATTCATCCTCGAGCATACAGTCGATCGCGCCGTCGATGGACTGGCCGCCGTCGATAAAGATCGTCTGGCCCACGATGAAACGGCTCTTTTCCTTGTCTGCAAGAAACTGGATCATGGGAACGATGTCCGACGGCTGCCCGCCGTAACCGGCCGGGATCTTTCGGTTGAACCCCTCTATGTCGCGCTTGCTGTATCGATCCATGATCTTTGTGTAGATGAGACCCGGCGCGATGCAGTTGACATTGATGCCGTATTTGATCAGCTCTACGGCGATGGATTTTGTGAACATGTTCAGGCCGGCCTTGCCGGCGGAATACGGCAGGGGTTTGCGGCGCACCCAGGTGACCAGGCTGTGGATCGAGGATATGTTGATGATGGCCCCCCTGATGCCGTTGTCGATCATGTTCTTTGCCGCCACGTGGCTGCAGTATGCGGCTGAGCTCAGGTTGAGGGCGATCTGGTCGTCCCAGTATTCCATCGGCATATCCACGAAGCCGCCCTTCGGCATCTTCAGAGCGCCTCCCGCGTTATTGACCAGAACGTCGATATGACCGAAATGATCGATAAAGGCATTGAGCATGCGCTCGCAGTCCTCCCGCTTGCTCACATCCGCCCGATACACCTGCGCATCCGCGCCCAAGGCCCGACAGCGGGCCGCCACCTCCATGGCATCGTTCGGGGAATGGCAGTAGTTGATGCCCACATCATAGCCATCCTTTGAGAAAGCCTCCACCGTAGCTGCGCCGATCCCATGGGAAGAACCTGTGACCAAGATCGTCTTTCTCATCGCGCTTCGCTCCTTTTGATCATTTCAGTGACAGTGTACAACGGCAGGAACAGGTGTTTGGGCTCGATGCCGCGGACGCTTTTGATCAGAGCCTTCGCGATCTCCGGCGCGTCCGTGACGCCCGATACGAGCATTCCCTCCACGAAGCCCTGATCGTGGTAAAAGCATTCAAGGCATTTCTCAAGGTAATTCAACGATTCCTCCCGCCCGATGGCGTCAGCCCCCAGGGGCAGATAGGGATGCCCGCAGATGATATTGTTCACCGGCATGCGCAGAAGGCGATGCAGTGTTCTTTCATAGCCATCCGCGTCCATGATCAGGGCACACCCTTGAGATACCGTGCCGTTGAGCTGCAGAGAATCTCCCGTGATCAGCGTGCCCGTGCGTTCATCCAGGTAGCAGCAGCTGTCCGTATCGTGCCCCGGAGTATGCAAAAGCCGCAGATCACCGATCGTATCCCCGTCCCGCAAAAGTATGTCAGGCTCCGCCCCATCGAGCCTCGCCGGCACAGAAGCGCTGTGTCCCGGGAACCGTGCCCGGATCTGAGCCGAATACTTCAGCGGATCACGCATCCTTGAAAGAGACTCATAAAACACGGCGATCTTCAAATGAGGGGCCAGCTGCCTGAGCCGTCCGCACCCCCCCACGTGATCCCCGTGGATATGCGTGAAAGCCAGGATGCTTATATCCCCGAGCGTAAGCCCCATCGCTTCAAGCGCCGGAACGATCGCGCTGTCCACCGTCTCGGCGCAGCCTCCGCTGTCCACCAGGATGTTCTCCCGGCCCGTGACCAGCATGACGCCCGTCCAACACCCGGGAAAAGGCACGGCCAGGCGATAGACGTCCGGCGCAAGACGCACGAAACCATCCATATGGATACACCTCCCCTGTTTACCTTACAGGCATTATAATCATCCTTCACGGGTGCCGCAACTTGAACTCGTCAGGCACGCGGTCTTAAAATATAGAGTTGACCATCTGTTCAAATCGGAATATAATGATTTGATTAGATCTGTCAGTTCCATGAATAAAGTAGGAAATAAACATGAAAGAAGTTTTTGTGCCGATCTTATATGACAGGAAAGCTCTGTCATCGACCCAGTACGCCTCCGCGCTGCAGGGGATCAGGAACGCCGCGTCCAGGTACGGTCAGCGGCTGCAGATGATCGCCGCCGAGGATATGGATTCCACCGATTTTAATGAGATCCCCGACGTAGCCATTCTTCTGGCGATCAGCATGCCATTCATCGAAAAGGCGCTGGATGTTCTGCGCCGACACGCTCGTGCCACGGTGCTTGCCGGCATCGACAGCGAGCAGTTCGGGGCTGATGTATCCTGCGCCACGCCATCCAGACGGACAGAGACACAGCAGCTGGTGAACTATCTGTACAACTGCGGCAAAAAGCGCATGGCCCTGGTGGCCTTCGACGCGGACTCGATCAATGATAATTTCCGCTACCACGCGGCGATCACAGCCGCTGCCGTTTGGGGCAGCGTGCTGACTGAAAACGATGTATGGCACTGGAAGCACGATCCCCATGAAGCGATAGACGCGTTTTTAAAAGTACACAGCCGGTATGATGCCGTGATATGCCCCAACGACGCCATTTCCATCTGCCTGATCAATGAATGCAAAAAAGCGGGCATCCGGATCCCGGAGGAAATGTACCTGGCTTCCTTCGGCAATATGAGCGTCGGCAGTTTTTACTCGCCCACCATCACGACGACCAGTATGGACATGTTCGCTGTCGGCGAACAGACCTATAACGTGTGGCGCTTCCTCATGGCGAGCGACTCCCGGAACAGATCGTCCATCAAGATCACTGTTCCCAGCCGTATCCTGGTGCGGGAGAGCACAGGCAACGAAGCGCCGCGCACCGGTGTTTATGCGGCCTCTCCCAAACTTCAGGCGGACCGTTTCTACTATAACCCCGTGATATCCGCCCTGATCGGCCTGGACAACTGCCTGTCCCAGAGGGACGCGCTGGATATGAAGATCATCCGTTCCCTGATGGATGGATACAATTATGAGACGATCTGCGAAAAGCACTACATCTCCTCCAGCACTCTCAGATACCGCCTCAACAAAGTATTCAATGACGCCGGGGTGAACAGCCGCAAGGAATTCGAACACCTGGTCCACCTGCATCTGGGCGAGGGCAATCCCTTCAGTTACGTTGAATAACAGACCGCAAATAAGGAACACGCCGAACAGCCTCCGGCCGAACGGCGTGTTTTGATATAGTTCCCTTATCCTCAGAACAGTTCGATCGAAAAAGCCCGTTCACAGGTATCGCCCGGATCCAGGATCAGCGTGCCCGCCCTGTCCTCGATGGTCGTGGCAGCGCCGGCGTGCACGCTGGTGGAAGGCTCCAGGCATATGAATTTGGCTTCCGGGTCCGGCAGGGTCCAGACGGCCAGGAAGGGAAATCCCTTCCTGTGGATCCTGACACCGTGGGTACCGGAAACGCTGCCGAATTCGATATACCCGGAATCCTTCAAGCGCATGCTGCGGGTATAATTGCTGAACAATCCATGATCGAGCGGGCGATAACCGTTCCTGACAAAACCCGGATCCTGCCAATTGAACGGATTGAAAGAAGCGATATCTTTTTCCTTTTCGAATTTGAGATAATACCGTTCCGGTTCGCTGCCCTCCAGCGGCCAGCGGTAGGCCGTGTGGCAGCCAAAGCAGAATGGCATTTTCTCCGTCCCGGTATTGTCAAGCCGATATCCGACCCGGATCCCCCGGCTCTCCAGGGAGTATCTGACGCGCAGGACGAACGGGAAAGGATAGATCTCCCGGGTGCGGTCATCGTCAGTCAGAACGAACTCGGCGGAAGTATCCGTGATATCCGCCGCGGTGAAATTCCGGTCCATGGCAAAACCGTTGATGGTCATATGGTAAGGACGGTCCTTCACATAATAGGTGTCGCTCAGGAACCGTCCCATGATCGGGAACAGGGTCGGGGACGTACGGGCATAGTATTTCGGATCGCCCTGCCAGAGATACTCAAGGCCGTCCATCTCAAGGCTTTTGAGTTCCGCGCCGAAGGCGTTCACGTGAGCCTTCACGGCCCCGTTATCGAGGATGATGTCCTTCATCAGGCGAACCTTCCTTCCGTCAGAGCTGTCATCGCTGCACGCGCCCCGAGGCGTTGCCTCCCGCCAAAGAAAGCACTTCTTTCTCGGACACGAGGTTGAAATCGTGCTCGATGGTCTGCTTGAGACAGGACGCCGCCGCGGCGAACTCGATGACCTTCTGGCAGTCCCATCCCTGAAGCAGCGCGTGGATGAGCCCGCCGCCGAAACTGTCACCGCCGCCCACACGGTCCACGATGTGGATCAGATAGTTTTTGCTGAAATACGCTTTCTCCCCGTCATAGAGCATCGCCGCCCAGTTATTGTCATTGGCGCTGATGCTCCCCCGCAGGGTAATGGCCACACGGCCGCAGCCGAAGCGCTCCGAGAGCTGCCTGGCAACGGAGACGTAGCCTTCCTTGTTGAGCTTGCCCCCAGCAACATCCGTATCCTCCGCCCGGATCCCGAACACATCCGCCGCGTCTTCTTCGTTGGCGATGCACACATCCACATAAGGCATCAGCCTGCTCATGACCTCGCCGGCTTTTTCCCTTGTCCAAAGTTTGCCGCGGTAGTTGAGATCGCAGCTGACGGTGATGCCCTTCGCCCGGCAGACCTTGAGCGCGTCCAGGCAGATCTCCGGCAGCTCACCGCCCAGGGCAGGAGTGATCCCGGTGAAATGGAACCAGTCCGCCCCGTCAAGGATCGTATCCCAGTCGAAATCCTCTCTCCGGGCCAGCGCGATGGAAGAGCCCGCCCGGTCATAGATCACCTTGCTGCCGCGCTGGGAGGCACCTTTTTCACAGAAATAGATCCCCAGTCGGGGGCCTCCGCGGATCAT